>JAUWHC010000050.1 GCA_030606095.1 Promethearchaeota archaeon
GAGGCTCGAAGATTCGGACTCCATTCTGCGATGCCTATATCCCACGCTTATAAAAGATGTCCTCATGGTATTTATCTTCCTCCTAATTTTGAGAAATACCTTAAAGCCTCAAAAGAAGTAATGGAGATTGTTAATTCCTATTCAGATGTGTTTCAACAGGTAAGTATTGACGAGGCATACATAGACATATCAGATAAGTGTCTAAATTATAAAGAAGTTAGAGATTTAGCTGAAATATTAAAAGACGAAGTTCAAAAAAAAGTAGGTATTACAATCTCGATTGGATGTGCTTCGACTAAATCTATAGCAAAAATTGCTTCTGATTGTAATAAACCTAATGGAATTACCGTAGTTGAACCCGAAAAAATAAAACTTTTTTTAAAAGATTTGGAGATTACTCGTATTCCGGGAATTGGAAAAAAAACTAAATTGTATTACAATAAAAAAGGCATTAATACGATTGGAGATATTATTAATACTCCGCTCCATAAAATGATTCAATTGTTTGGTAAAAATGGTGAATGGGCTTGGAAAATTGCTATGGGTTTTGATAATAGTGAAGTGAAAGAATTTCACGGTGATAGAAAATCTATTAGCAAGGAACGAACCTTTTATGAGGATACGGGTGATTTCAAAGTAATTTTGACTAAACTTGAAGAATTAAATAATAATATTCATAAAAAAGTAATTAAAAATAAGTTATTTTATCGAACGTTAACTTTAAAAATAAGGCTTGAAGGATTTTTAACATACACTCGCTCAAAATCTTTTACTCATCATATTCAAGATAAGAATAAAGTATTGAGAGAAATTATTAACTTATTAAATCAATTTTCTATAATGAACAAGAAAGTTAGACTTATTGGCATTAAGTTATCAAATTTGGAAAAAAAATCGAATATAACGCAAACTACATTATTAAATTATCTATTAGTATAAATTTCTTTAATTTTGTTATATTTTCTCAAAAAGATCATTTTTATTAATAATATTTAGCACTTCACTGTGTAAAATTCCATTAGAAGCAAGAAATCCAGGAGTAGGTAATAAACATTTTTCATTTTCATACTTTATACTTTTTCCATTAAAATCAGTTACTTTTCCACCTGCTTCTCTTAATATCAAATCTCCAGGACAGTAATCCCATGAATAAGGATGATAGTTAATTGGACGTAGATAAATATCTGCTGTTCCATCAGCGACCTTACAGAACTTTCCCATGCTATCCATTTGTATTCTATTTGTAATTCCCGCAATATCAATGAATTTTAATGTCCATGGCTGATCATAATGTAGAGAATGCAGAAATCTCGCTTTATTAAGATTCTTTTGATTACTTACTTTAATTAATATGAAATCATTTTCTCCGTAGGATGACTTTGCTCCTTGACCTTTCTCTGCTACGAAAATTGCTTTCCCTCTTTCATCATAATTTGGTATTCCGATTGCACCAACACATAAATCTGACTGAACCATAAAACTAATTCCAATGGCATAAGATAAACCTTTTTGAAATCCTTTCGTACCATCTATTGGGTCAATTGTCCATTGTCTTTTGGATGGTGATCCACGATAACTTATAATTTTTTTGATATTACCTATTTTCTCAAGATTTAATGAATTATAACATTCCATTATTACTTCCATTGCTTTTTTATCAACAAAAACACTATCCTCTTCTTCAGCAATAATTTGATCTTCTGGGAAATATTCTTTTAATTTTGATATAATAAAAATCTGAGAAGCATAATCAGCTAATGTAACTGGTGAATCATCTTGTTTTTGAAATGATTGAAAACCTTCTTTTCTGAACCATTCAGTAATTTTACTAGCATTTTTGATAAGATCAGCTGCTAAATTTAATTCTTCTTTATATCGAGACATTATAATATATAGATTTATTTTTTTCTTTAAGTAATATTTAGTTTAAGTTTAAATTAAAAATTTAAATCTCAAAATTAAATTATTTATATGTAAATGAAGGAGTAAAATTCTTTAAAAATTTTTTCCGAATTTGGTTATCATGTTGAGTAAAGAGTTAACTTTACGAAAAAGAATTTTAAATACATTTGAATATAAAAAGATAAATAGAATCGTATTCAGTCCGCGTTTATATTATTGGTACTTAGGGAATAAACTTCATTTAAAGCTAACAGCAAATAAGAGATATTTTGCGAATATCCCTTCCCATTATTTAGGTAAAACACAGTATGAAATTTATACACTTTTGGGAGCGAGTCCTAGATATGTGTTTGAAACTTTCTATTTTCCACTGTATCGGGAAAAAATAGAATCAAAGGCAGAAATTATAATTAGAGAACAAAAAGGAGCAAAACCTTCTGAAATAGTTACTTCATATAAAACACCAATCGGTAGCCTTAGGAAAATTACTAAGAATGGTCATATCATAGAATATCCAGTTAAATCTTTAAATGATATTAAAATAATGAAATATATTCTAAATAATACTAGATTTCAATTTCTTGATAGAAACTACAAAAAGGCTGAAGTACTTCTTGGAAATAATGGCATCCCATGTACCTTTTTCCCTCGATCTCCTTATATGAGCTTAATTGTAGATTATATGGGGTTTTCGAAAACGATTATCTTTTTAAAAAAATTTCCAAGTCAACTAGAAACTTTTATGAAATTTATTGATGAATGGGATAACGATATGTATGAAAATTTGGCAAATTCACCATTAAAAATTATAAATTTCGGAGAAAACATTGATGCTAACTTATCTCCGCCCCCATATTTTGAAAAGTTTTTAATACCTTATTATAAAAAACGAGTTAAACAATTCCATGACGCTAGAAAAATTTGTCATATCCATATTGATGGTTCAATTAAAGATTTGTTACCCTATTTAGCTGATTTACCATTTGATGGTTTGGAAGCGCTTACAGCAAAACCTCAAGGAGATGTTACATTAAATGAAATAAAAGATTCTATCGGTGATAAAATATTATTAGACGGCGTACCATCTATTCTTTTTTTACCTCAATATTCAATTAAGTATGTAAAGGATTATACACAAAAGGTATTGGATCTATTTTCACCCAATTTAATTTTAGGTGTGTCAGATGAATTACCTCCAAATGGAGATATCTCTAAAATTAAAATGATGGTAGATGTTATTAATTCCTTTGAGGTATCTTGATAAAAAATAAAAATTCTTATTAATAAATTATCAATTCTATTAATCAAATTTATTTCTTAGAAACTCAATATATAAATACTTCTACTTTTTAATAATTTATATGACTATCTTACAATTCAATGTCTTACAATTCGTTGGGATGATTTTTGAAACTTTCATTATTTTAGTAGCCTTGATTTTTCTAGTCTTAATCCTAATGAAATATTACGAAAAGAAACACCAGTTAACTCTGTATCTCTTCTTAATTTTCCTAAGCTATGTAATTGCAATTGTATTTTCTTGGTTATCGAAGGTTATTGTACTATATTCTGGAATCGATTATGTATATAACACCTACCTTCCAGATCCTGGTACACCATTGTCGTGGATTCTATTTAGAATAATTGATTTTAGAATAAGTTTTGTCTTCTTATCTATTGGTATCTATCTCTCTTACATTTTCAAAGTAAAAGTTTTCGGAAAAGGATACAATAAGGTTTTGAGAATTATCATAACACTTTATGCTATTATTACCACGGGATTTGCTTTATTTGTATATCAGAGAGGAAATACACTGTACGATGTTTATGCTTTTCTATTTATTTTCATATTTATGGCAATAATTTACATACCCTTTTTCATTGAATCCTTTCAATCGTATAAAGGTACAGATAATAAGGTCTTTAAAACAGCCTTTTTCTCTTTAGCAATAATGGCTATTTTCTTTATTCTTGTGCCTTTAAGTTTTTTAATTGATCGGATACTTATTTTAGCAGGAGGTCCGGGATTTTCGTTATTCTACTTTTTAGCTTGGATTTTCGTTATTTTTGCCATTTTAGGTGCTTACTTTGGATACATTAGACCAAAAAGCGAAAAATAGATTAACTTTAAACCTTTTTTTTCTTATATTATTATTAAAAGACTAATATTTGAATTTGGATGTGGTGATTACCCATTAAAGTATTACAAGATATTTGGATTCTTACAGAAAATGGAATCGTTCTTTATCATCGCAAATTTGACGAAAATATGGACGATCAACTTTTTGGTGGGTTAATGGCTGCATTAAATTCATTTGCTGAAGAACTTGTTAATAAAGGATTATCTAATTTTGAATTACAAGATAAACGATATACTCTGTTAAAAAAAAATGAAATACTATTTATAGCAAATTCAGCGAAAAAAGTAAAAGAAAAAAAAGTTATGCAAGAAATGTTATTTATTGCTAGCAAATTTTTCGATCTATACTCAGAGGACATTTTGCTTAACTGGGATCATGATGTAAGAGTTTTTATGAATTTTGAAAAAGAAATCGAAGATAGCTTAGAAGAAACGATTAAAAAATTCCAAGATGCTTTTTGGTGAGCCATTTTATAATAGCTTCTCTATCGAATAACTTTCATTATATCTATTTATTAATTCTTCCATAGTTTATAATTATAATGCGAATATGTTTAATCTTTTATGGAATATAATCTAAACTTATAATAAAGATAATTAACTCGATGAATTAGTGAATTTTAAAAAATGAAATCAATTGGTCTTGTGTTTTTATACGATCGAAATTTAGGAGCTCCAGATGAAGTCTCAAAAAAGTTTAGTGAATTTTTCTCATTTGTTTCTGAAAACCTCGTACTAGAAGATTTAGTTAAGTTTCCAAAACTGAAGGAAATTATAGATTCAAGAAAAATATATTGGGCGGGAATTAAACAAAATTTTGAAACAATTCTGGAAGATCATGACGCTATTGGTAAAATTGCCTGGAAAGTATTTAGTGATTATTCAAGAATCGAACCTTCTGAGGAAGTTAAATCACTAGTTTACGATAGTGATAAAGTACCTTGGAAATTTACTTTACTGGTATGTGTTCTCTATGAATAAGTTTAGGTATTAATAATTCTTTCTATTTCTTTAACATATGAATTTATTAATTCATCTCTTTCATTAAATGAATTAGAACTTTCTAAATTGGTTAAATTACCATATAATGAATTATAATTCTTTAAAAACCATAATAATGAGTAAATATCAATTTTTTTGAAAAAGTCTTGCCCAATATTGCAATTTTTCTTATACCCGTTATAAAAAGATTCTCTAATATCAATGTTATTTATAGGTTTTAAGGTATAAAATTCCATTTTTGCAAAGTCTTGTGCCCTAACACCAACTCGCCAATTATCAAAATCTATAACCCCATTTATCTGGATTTTGTTAGGGGAATCCTTTACTATTAGATTTGTCCATTGAAAATCGTTGTGAAGTACAACTGGTTCGTTTTCTTCTTCTAATAAAGATATATTATCCTTTAAAAATATCTTTATTTCATTATCATAACCAAGTTTTTTTCTACTTGCTTCTTGGCTCTCCCTTTTAAATTCTGAATTAATAAGTTCTAACCAATTAATTTCTGATATTTTACCTATATTATAAATGTGCTCTTGAAATGAATTAAAAGATATTGTATGCAATTTCCCCAAAATTTCTCCTAAATTATTAAACAAAGTTAAGAATTTGGACTTGGAAAAGCTTAAATCCTCTTTACTATATTGGTTAAATAAATCTTTTAAAGACTTGCCGCGGACATATTCTTGGATAGTAAAAATATATGGAATAACTTCTTTAGTTTCATCAAAATAAACTAGATTTGCTACTGGTATAATAGGGGGGTTATCGCTACTAAATTGGTAGTCTCCTTTCCTGATCGAAACGATTTTTTTTATTCTTTCTCTAAGATCAAAGGAATTGGAATTTAGCGACCCGTCTAAGAAAGGAAATAGAAGTTTTTCTTTTACAATATTTTCATATTGAAAAGATTTTAAGGTTCGGAATTTGAAGATTAACTGACTCTTTTCAAAATTTACTCTGTATATTGTGTTTATATCAGCATTAAAAGGGCCAATAACCTTCTTTATGTTACCTTGAGAAAGGAGGCCTTCTACATTAGAAAATATATTTATCATATCATCTAATTGATATATATTATCTCTCCCTAAGGAAAATAATTTATAAATATACTTTTGATTTATTAAATAGTTCACATATGCTTCTATTCTTTCTTTTGTGATTTTATCGAGGGTCCCTTTTAAATTTGGACTTAAAATATTTAATTCTTCTATTAAATTTGGTGAAAAACTTTTATATAAATATAAAAACGCATATTTCAAGCCTCGTTGTTCTTTTCCATCTTGAGCTTTAATATCATATAATTTATTTCTAATATCATCTATTTGTTCTTGAAGTTGATGTAAATCTAAAATCTTTTCCTCAATTGCACAAAAATATAACTTTGAACTTAAATTAACTAAGTTGCTAACACAGGGAACAATTCCAACATATTTTCTTAGGTCTAAAGGAACTAGTTGAAGGAATTTCTGAAAAGTTTCTTCGTTTTCACATAATAACGAAAATTTTTCATTTATTAGCTTTATATATGATTTGCAATAATTTATGTTATCACAAGAGTCAATCAATCCAGAAAAATTATCATAATTAGCCAATTCCTTAACAATAGAAGGGTTAATTTCATTTCCAGCAAATATCTCACGATTATTGTGGATATAAATATGGTTATCGATGCTAACAGTTCCTAAAATGTATTCTAAATAGGAATTAACGTCTTCAATTTTTTCTAAATAAGGTGGGGCTATTACAAAATTAAGGGTACTATATTTTTTTCCTAACTCCTCTAATTGGTCGACTATTCGATCCTTATTATTTCCAAATATTCCTACAATTAACGGAGTCTTTTTACCAGTGACTTCTAATGTTAATTTTATCAATTTAATTTTTTCTTCTATTTTATCTGAAAAATAAAACCCAGCACCTTTAGTCCCAAATAAATAAATTGAATCCGCTCCGTTCACGAGTAGATGACGAGTTAGTAATGAATGAAGCTCAGTATTAACCTTTAAATCTTTATTAAAAAAAGTGAGTGATGGAACAATAACACCACGGATTTTAGTCATACTGATATCCTCATTTCGAAAAATAATTTGAAATTATTATAAATTTTCTTAATTTATACTAATTTAATGTTTTTAGTCATGTTGAATTTCTCACTTCCCTCTGTCCCTGTAGTTTTACAATTTTTCTCCGAAAATAACATCAAATTATGTATTTTTAATTATGAGTTTCAGATTAATAAAGTTAATAAATGTTTTTTATAAATTAAAATTACTAAAAAATACATAAAAACGAATTTAATATCGGACTATAGACAACTAAATTTTTTTCGAATCTTTGAATATATCAAAGATATCCATTTCATAGTCAATTACATCTTCGGGTAAAAGGTAGGGTTCTTTAATTAGTTTAGCAAGATAATAAATTTTAGATCCTCTTTCTAAATATTGTAAAACCGTATAAGCTCCTTTTAAATGACTTCCACAACACAAACTTCCGTGATTTGCGAGTATTACCGCGTTTCGCTCTTCTAAACTTTTCTTTACATTCTCTGCTAATTCTTCACTACCTGCTTCTCCATATTCTGCACACACAACCTCACCTCCTAAATAGGGAACAAGCTCTTCCATTGCGGGAGGTAACGATAACTTGAGCGTACTAAGTATTGTTGAGTAAATACCATGGGAGTGGATGATTGCGTTAACATCTTCACGTTCTTTGTAAATTCCTAAATGTAAGTGTTTTTCTACTGAAGGGTTTCTTTCTCCTTCTACTACTTTTCCCTCAAGATTAATAATTAAAATATCATCTGATTCCATTTCTTCATAATTTACATTACTAGGGGTGATTAAAACGAATTCTTCGTCTCCACTTTTAACTCTAATACTCACATTTCCCGCTGATCCTATCACATGCCCATCGTTCAATAATCTCTTACAAGTACTAACAATTTCTTTCTTAAATTTTTTAATTGGCTGGTCTAAAATCTTATTTTTTTTTTCTTTAAATCCTTCAAAAACTTCGGGATTCAAGACATGTGAAGGAATACCTTTATCTAGCCAAATTGTAATATCTTTCAGCAGCATATTTGATTGTCTATTAACTACTTCAACGGTATTTCCTCCAATATGGGGCATTACTAAAACATTTTCTAATTCTAAAAATTCATTATCTTCATCGATAGGCTCTAAAGGAAAGACATCTAAAGCAGCTCCCGCAATTTTATTGCTTTTTAAAGCATCGTATAACTTTTCATAATCTACAAGACTTCCTTTAGCTAAATTAATTAAAAAAGCCGTACTTTTCATCATTGCTATTCGTTCTTGGTTAATAAGATTATCATTTTCATCAGTTGCCACAGCGTGAATGGTTATAAAATCGGATTCTTTCATTAACGAATCTAAATCTGTTTTTATACCATAATTTTCAATAATTTCGTTAGAAACAAATGGATCATAAACAAGAAATTTTACTCCAAATGGCTTTAATCGATCAGCAACTTGTCTTCCGATCTGACCAAAACCAATAATACCGATATTCTTGTTTAATAACTCATTTCCCATAAATCTATTATAACATTTTATCCAATCTTCGAAATCGATAACTTCAAATTCATCACTGTGTAAAAATCGATCTAGCTTTATCAAATTTCTTGCCATTGAAACGACTAATCCAACTGTCAATTCAGCAACAGCAACGACATTCCTAAGAGGAGTATAAATTACAGGAATATTTTTTTTAGTAGCAGCATCTAAATTGATGTTAAATGGATCCCCCCGGCAAGACACAATCAATTTTAAGTTAGTTTGTTCAAATAATTCAGCTTTCTTTAAATCATCAGCAACAGTTATTAAAATATCATAACCTTTTAATTTTTCAACCATTTCTTTGACATCAAAATAAATATTTCCTGTATCTCTCCAACTCTCGTAAGTGACATCCATTTTCTTTTTTAATTCTTTTAATACATCATCAGATATACTTGCGGTAATAAGTGCTCTTATAATTTCTCAACTCAATAATATTATGTAAACTAAATAATAACATGTAATAAGAATTTAAAACAAATAAAAAAAATGATTATTTCTTTTAGAACATTAAACTTTTAAGTTTCATTAAATTTTTAATTTTTCCTTCCACAACTTTTATCTTTCCCGAAGAATATGCTTTAACTGCGCCAAGATCTTTATTGAATAAATCCAGCATTGTTTTTTCCGTAATAAAATCAATTTTAACAGGAGCATTTTCATCGCTAACATTATCCTTTATTTCAATGCCTTGATCCTTATTTACTAAAAGTAAGACGGTCCTATTTGTGTCTAAAAACCTTATTTGTATGGGTTCATTATAATTCGCCAATTTTTTACGCACTTTATCGGTATTAATGTAACGACTTTTAATTTCCTTTAAACAAGATTCTATGCTATCAAACTTTGACAATTTCTTACACCTCAAAATTAAGAAAACTTTTCTTGAATTAACTAATTAACTTTCGTTTATAAGAATATAATAAATTAATTACAGATCGTCAATTTTATTTTTTAAATTCTTCCATTCAAGATATATGTTTTTGTAATTATCTGAGATGGTAGGATTGCTGATTTTTTTTTCATAAGTCAAGAGGTCTTTTATCATAGATTTATAATCCGAATAGTAATTTAAACCTTTTAATGTATTCATCGCTACTCCAATAAAAGCTGAGTCTTTAGTATATGGAACCGATATTTCAGTGTTTAAAACACTAGCTAATATCTTGCAAAAACCTTCTGATTTGGCCATGCCACCAGCACAATAAGATCTTGTACTTAAATCAGTAAACATCTGTATGGCTTGATAATTCTCGAATATACCAAACGCAATATTTTCTAAAACGCTTCTAGCAAAATCTTCTATTTTAGGAAGTTCTTCAGATATCATTGTAGGCGGTTGAAAAACAAATACGCCTCTTTTAATAGAAGTTTGGTTTTTAATATTCATTTTTTCGGGTCCTAAGAATGCAAAAGTAGAAAAAGCCCCTGGCGTTGAGTTCTTTAAATATTGCTCTATCGAATAATCTGAATTATTAGTTAAACTTGATAAAAAGCATTCTTTAAACCAATTATACGCGGCACCAGTGTTACCTGCATGGGCTTCAATTAACCATTTTCCCTTTATTGAGTGGCACGATGTCCAATAATTATTATTGGGATCAAAAATAGGTTTATTTACGACGAGATGAAGAGGGGCGGTTGTGCCTAAACTAATACCAATATCTCCATCTTCAATAACGCCCATGCCTAATAATGTAGCTTGCGTATCACCACCCGATTTTATAACAGGAATATTATTTTGACTAAAATTGAATCTTTTTACTAATTCAGGTTTTAAGTCGCCAACGATCGTCCCAGATTCCACGATTTCAGGAAAGAAATCTGGATCAAAATCAAATGTTTGAATTATTTCCGAACTCCATTCTCTCTTTTTTATATCTAATATTTGAGATTCAGCAGCTGAAGATAAATCAGAAACATAGTTTCCAGTAAGACGATAAACCAACCAATCATCTAACATTAATACTTTATTTATTTTTTTATATGTTTCTTCCTCTTCTTCTCTGAACCATAATAATCGTGCTAGACAAAATAATAAAGGGGGACTATGACCGGTTATTTCAAACAAATCTCTTTCTGAAAATTCATCATCTATCATATAAGCAGAATCTATCCCCCGTATATCTATATTAGGACCCCCATAGATT
>JAUWHC010000039.1 GCA_030606095.1 Promethearchaeota archaeon
TCTTGCTAAACACGTCGCGATTCCTATTGACGATAAAATTTACGTCATCTGGGGCACAGAAGAGAAATTTCTAATTCTTTTGAGCATGATATTGAAACTCAAGTAAATCTACATTATTTCTTCTCTTATTTTATTATAAAAGTCTAGAATTATTTTACTTCTCTCTTCTGCGATTTGTTTCGATATATCTAAATGCAATAAATCTTTTAATTTTAGGATTTTATTTTCTAAATGCTCGATTACATGGATAATTCCCCCTTGCTTTAATGTACAATATGAAATTGTTCTGTATAAACCTATTGCACCAAGCGCGTCCAGTTTATCTGCGTCCGATAATATTTTTGCTTCAAGAGTTTTAGGTTTTATTTTATTAGAAAAAGAATGCGCTCGAATACTGTGAATAATATTTTCAATATCGTCAATGCTAATGTGGAAGTGATTTTTTTGTAAAAATTTTTCAGCCATTTCAGCGGATATTTCAGCGTGATTTTTTGCATCATTTTTTTTCTCATAGATTCTACCAATATCGTGAAGTAAAGCTGCAATTTTAATTATCAATAAATTCGCATTTAAAGTAGTCCCTATTCGCACACTTAAATTAAGTACTCGCTCAACGTGTTTAAAGCCATGGAGATCGTCTTTTTCAGAATTACTGTATGCAAAAGTTCTTACAGCTGAAAGTATTTCGTCGACATTCATAATACTCAATATTAGCTATAAAATTAAAAAAGTGATTTAATTAAGAAATAAGTTTACTACAATAAAAATAGTTATATAGTCATAAAAAGTAAGAGTTGGATAATATTTCAGATTAAACTTCTTCTCCACGTTTTCTGGCTTCAATATCTTTCAAATATTTTCTTAAAACTTTACCAACGAGGGTTTCGGGAAGTTCTTTTCTAAATTCTATAAATTTAGGAACTTTATATGGAGCGACAGTTTGTCTACAAAATTCTTTTATTTCAGCTTCCATTTCTTCGCTTTCTTTATATCCATCCTTAAGAATGATAAACGCCTTTACTTTTTCACTACCAGGTATGTCTGGATTAGGAAGTCCAATTACGGCTGCATTTTCAATAGCTTCGTGCTCAAATAAAACATCTTCCAATTCTCTCGGGTAAACTTTAAAACCGCTAACATTTATCATGTCCTTCTTCCTATCAACTATAAAGAAATAGCCATCTTCGTCCATTTTCGCGATATCTCCTGTTAGAAGCCAGTCACCCTTTATTTGACCAGCAGTTTCTTCAGGCTTGTTCCAATAACCTTTCATAACTTGAGGTCCTTTTATCATAACTTCACCCGATTCGCCAAGAGGAATAATTTTAGTATAATCGTCAATATCTACGATTTTTAGTTCCGTATCAGGAATTGGCATTCCAACAGAACCTATCTTCCTTTCTCCTTGAATAGGATTGCTAGTAGCAACCGGTGACGTCTCTGTCAGCCCGTAGCCCTCGATAATTTTACCACCTGTCCTCTTTTCAAATTCCTTAAGAACCTCTGGGGGCATCGGTGCTGCTCCAGTATTACAAATTCTTATAGATTTAAGATCTTTTGCATAATCTTCTAAATCGTCTCGTTCTAACAAACGCATATACATTGTTGGTACACCTGGAAACATTCTTGGAGAAGTAGTTTTAATTATTTCGAATAAAGACTTTTGATCGCGCGGGTCTGGATTCAAAGCGATGGTTGACCCATTATAAATCAAGATATTCATACATACAGTTTGACCATATATATGAAATAGTGGTAAGTTAGTAAGCCCAGTATCTTTACCTCTTTTAACTTCCACGCCTAACCATTTGTGAGTTGATATACAATTGGATACAAGATTACTATGAGTTAGCATTGCGCCTTTTGGCAATCCAGTTGTACCTCCTGTATATTGTAAACATGCAATGGCTTCTTGACTATTTGTTTCGAATGTTGGGGGATTAGGTTTTGTGTTATTAATTAAATTAATAAACTGCTTCGTTCCAGCGATCTCAGGTGGGTTTCTTGGCGCCATCATTGTATAATCAAGAACATTTGTTATTATAACATGTCTCAACCGGGTTCTATCTCTTATTTTATTAATTTTTTCAATCTGATTATCCCAAGCTATTATAATCTCAGCCCCAGAATCATTTAATTGATATGCCAGCTCATGACCAGTGTGGAGAACGCTACAAGCCGTAACAATTGCGCCTGCTTTTAAAATAGCGTAATAACTGAAAATAAATTGGGGGAAGTTTGGAATCATAATTGCTACGACGTCTCCTCTTTTAACTCCTAAATTGACGAGAGCAGTTGCGAGTCTATCAGCAATATCTTTGAACTTTTTATATGTGACCTTGTTTTTCATAAACCAAATTGCTGTTCGACCACCAAAATCCTTTGCAGAATTATCTAAAAATTCGTAGAGATTTATATTAGGATAATCTATATGATGGGGTACATTCTCGTCGTAATGTTCCAACCAAGGTTTTTTATCATAAGGGTTTTCACTCATTATTCAAACCTTCTATTTTAAATATATATTAATTTTATATCGTTTCTTTTTGATTTATTTTTGAAATAAAATGAGTTAGAATTTAAATATTTTCTGTAATGTTATCTATTGCGACATCAGCGGATTCGCAAACATAATCGCATTCGTCATGAATTAGTTTTTCTAAAGCTGATATTACCTCACGGTTGTTTATTTTAATTTTTCCTAAGGCTTCAGACGCTCTCCATCTAACCTCTGGTTTTTTATCATCTAACGATCTTAATAAAGAAGGAATAGCTTTCTCCGAAATGGGTCCAATTTTACCTAACGAAAGAGCAGCTTCTCTCCTTACAATAGTTTTTTTATCGCTCAAGGCTTCTTCTAAAGCTATTAACGCCTCTTCTGAATCTTTACCAATTGCACCTAGATTTCGAGCTGCTTCTACGCGCACTAAAGTTTTTTCACCTTTTAATGAAGTTATCAAATGAGGGATTGCCTCAATTGCGTCTAATCCAATTCCTCCAATGGCGGAAATTATGACGATTTTCATCTCTTTATTTGCATTTTGAAGCGCGTTAGTTAAAGCAGGAACGGCTTCTTTACCTAAGCTCCGTAAAGAATCGGCAGCTTTCCCTCTGACTTCTTCTTTTTTATCTTTTAACATTAACACTAAATTTTCAATTAGTTCTGGACTTTTTATATTTAGCTCCCCTAAACATTCGACTACACATTTTCTAACAACTCTGTTTTTATGGTTTAAAGCATTTAGTAGATGAGAAACAGACGCTTCACCAATTTGAGTAAGTGTATTAACAATATGATACCTAACCCTCCAATCTTTGTCATCAAGTGCGGTTATTAACGTAGGAATTGCTTTAATTGTACCTCTTCCAATACCACTCATTGCTCGTGCTGAAGCGGTTCTAACAGCCCAACTTGGATCACTAATACTACTCATTAAATCGGAGATAACCTCGAAAGCTTCAGATCCCAATAAACTTAAAGCATTAGCTGCTTTAGTGCGCACCTCTTCGTTCTCGTCTTTTAGCGCGTTTTTAAGAGAATTTAACGATTCGTTCGTAGCTTTACCAATTTTTCCAAGTGAAGTAACTACAGCAGTTCTGATAGAGACTTCATTATCAGAAGAACATTTAGACAATTTTGGTACTGCGGATTCAGCAAGTTTTCCAATTTTTCCTAAAGATCTAATTGCTTCTCGACGGATACTCCAATCTTCATCATCTAGGTATTCAGTTATTTTAATCACTGCATTTTCGCCAGATTTCTCTCCTATTTCACCTAATACAAATATTGAATTAAACCGGATAGAACGGATTTCGCTATCCATATTTTTTATTACTTCACCAATAACGGATGAATCTTTTTCAATTCTTGATAAAATTAAATCAATTCTTGCATCCCTTAACAATTGTTCTAAAGAAGCTGACATTTTTATCACCCTATATTCCTAGATAGACTTTTTTAATTCGAGGTTCTTTTTCTAACTGTTCTTTTGTGCCCCTCATTTCTATTTTGCCTTCTTCCAATAGATGTATGTTTTCACCAACTTCCATTGCTAATATGGCGTCTTGTTCAACTAGTAAGGTTGTAGTCCCCGCTTTTTTAATCTTATTTACTGCTTCAAATATTTTATCCTTTATTTTAGGAGCTAAACCCAATGAAGGTTCATCTAATAAAAGTAATTTTGGATTTGCCATAAATGCACGACCGATTGCGAGCATCTGTTGTTCGCCTCCACTCAACGTTCCTGCTCTTTGTTTTTTCCTTTCTTTAAGGCGAGGGAAAACTTCAAATACAATATCTAATAACTCGTGAAATTTTTTTCTATTTTTTAAAGTATATGCCCCCATTTCCAAGTTTTCCATTACGCTCATATCATAAAATAAGCGCCGACGCTCGGGACAATGAGCTATTCCTTTTTTGGCGATTTTATGAGCTTTTAAGCCGTCAATTCTTTCTCCCAAAAATTCAATTTTTCCTCTATCTGGCTCTTCTAATCCAGATATAACTCTGAGAAGAGTTGATTTTCCCGCTCCGTTAGGACCGATAACGGCATCCAGAGCTCTATCTTCTATAGTTAAGTTAATCTCTTCGAGAGCTCTAGCTTTTCCATAATAATGATATATTTTTCTCATTTCAAGCAAGTTGTTCACTTCCTTTTCCTAAATACGCTTCTAACACAATTTTATTGTTTGCAACCTCTTGTGGAGGGCCTTCGGTTATATATTTACCTTGGTGCATAGCAACGACTCTGGGCACTAGGTGCATTAGTTCTCGTAAAACATGTCCCGTCATAAAAACAGTTACTCCATCATCATGCAATCTTATTATCAAATCTGTTATACCCTTTTGTTCTTCGTGAGAAAGTCCACTAAATGGCTCATCTAAAAGAAGTAATTGAGGATTAGTGCCTAATGCTTTTCCTATTTGTAATTTTCTCAAATCACCATGAGGTAGTATTATGGGAGGTATTCTTGCTTTGTCAACGAGGCCAACTGCAGCTAAAATAGAACTCGCGTATTCGTCTATCCCATATTCTTTAGCTACTTTTTTACCTCTTGGTGAAAGGCAAGATACTGAAATGTTATCTAAAAGTGTCATAAATCGAAATGATCTTACAAGTTGAAAGGTCCTAGCGATCCCCAAGTTTACTATTTGATGAGGTTTCATCCCTGTAATATCTCGCCCATCGAACCTAATTGTTCCAGAATTGGGTTTTTCATGTCCAGAGATTAAGTTAAATAATGTAGTTTTTCCAGCGCCATTAGGACCTATTAAGCCTGTAAATTCTCCCCGTCTTACTTCAAAACTAAAATCGTTAACAGCTGTCAAACCACTAAATTTTTTTGTTAAATTTTTTACTTCTAATATCACTCCCATTTTACAAATCTCCAAAATTTAAATTTTACAAATTATTTTATTAACATTATCTTCCTAATAGAATATTCCACAATTCTTGAATACGCTCCAATGTGGGTTTTAAAAGGCCGTGTTCTGCAAATCTTATAAATAATATTAATATGACGCTAAAAATCAATAGCGATAAATCTTGTGTTTCTCTTAGAATTTCCCCAAGAAAAACATAAATGAATGCTCCTATAGCTGAACCAGAGATTGTAGCTATACCACCCATAGCTGCGATAATAATAGCGTAAAAGGAGTATAACGGTTGAAAAATCCCTGGATTTACTCCTCTAAAACGCATTGCAAAAAGACCACCGGCTACTCCTGCGAACAAACCACTGATCATAAACGCTAAAATCTTATATTTGGTAGTATTTATTCCTGAAGCACTTGTACCAGTCTCGTCATCTCTGATTGCTTTAAAAATCGTTCCTACATTAGATTTAGTTATATGAGTTAAGATCAATAAGGATACGCTCATTATTAGGAATATTGCAAAATATTCCACAACTGTATTAGGAGAAATAGGTGGGATCTGCGAAACACCTTCAGCACCAAATAAAAGCGTTCCAAACGCATCTTCCCACATAATTGCCAAAGATCCCATCAAAAATAACTGATACATTATTAGGCTCATAGCGAGAGTGCCTAAGGCCAAATAAGGACCTTTTAACCTTAAAGCTGGAATTCCGATAATCAATCCAAAAAGAACCGCGATAATAGAACCAACCATGAGAGAGATCCACCATGGAAAACTTAAATATCGTATTAGATAGGCTGTAACATACCCCGAAACACCTAAAAATACTGCATGTCCAAAACTAACCTGTCCCACAAAACCCGCTAAAAAATCCCAACTCGCAGCAAAGATCGTAAATATCATAAAAGTTGTAAAAATCCCTAAGAAGTAAGGGTTTTGACTTAATAAAGGAACAAGACTTAGACCGATCAAGCATAAAATAGTCACTTTCGCTCTAAATGTAGAAATCCAATCTCTAAAATAGCTTGGAAAATCGGATATCTTTTTTTTTACTATTATTATTATTCTCATATTCTTTAAACCTCGATTGATGTTCAAATTATATTAATCGATTTCTTTTTTTCCAAATAATCCTCTTGGTCTCAGAACCAACATAAATAATATTACTACTATCGGTATTAAAGCACTAATTTCTGGCATAAATAAAACGAAATTAACAAAAGCGTTAGCGTACGACATAATAAAGGCCCCTAATACGCTCCCTGGCAAACTACCTAAACCCCCTAAGACCACTATAGCAAATGAATTTATTAATATGCTCCACCCTATATGAGGTGCAACAATATCAATTGGGACATACAAAATAGCGGCTATCCCTGCAAGAAAAGCGGAAATCATAACAGTATAAGCAAGTATTCTATCAACATTAATCCCCATTAGAGAGGCTGCTTCGGCATCTTGGGCAACTGCTCGTATAGACTTGCCAATTTTTAGTTTATTAATAAATAACGTAATTAAAGTTACAATTGCTAAAGAAGCTACTACTACTAAAATGTAATGGTTTAAAACTTCTACTCCAAAAAAATTAATGGACCCCTCAATAAGGAGTGGCATATCATGATAAAGCGAATCAACTGAAACCTTCACAACTTGTTCTATTAAAAATGCAAATGCAAAGGTCACAATTACAACACCAACATGACTATCTTTCAGAGGTTTGACTAGAAGTATATACACTAGACCGCCCACAAGTGTAACGACGACTAATCCTACAACCATTCCAACAATTAATCCAAAACCTACTAGATTTTTATAAAACCAATAAAATAGGTAACACGTAATTAAATAAAATGCGCCATGAGCTTGATTTAAAATACCCCCAACGCCATAGACGAGCGAAAAACCCATGGCAAGGAGCGCATAAATTGAACCCTGAATAGTACCTAAAATTAGGAAGTTTATCAAACTATCAATCATTTATATCCACACATTAGAAATTATTTATACGAATTAATATTAATAATTCAGTCAATATGATCCTGATTATTGCAAACAATTTAAAAAAATTTAGTTAAAAATATTTTTACTTCATAATATAAAAAGCTTTTTCTTAGGCGAAGAATGATTTGAATTTGTGAAATTTTTAACCAAAATGCTAATTATACAAAAATTTAATAGTTTTTGATAATATTGCACCCAAAATATTTTGAAAAGGCTAAATATTTAAATAGATGTTTATCTGAATTAGATAATGTTTAATAAAAATTTATCCAAAAATGTGATTAAAAAATGGAATCATTAACTAAAAGAATTTTAGCCATAGTTCTCATCGCCGTAATTGGTGTCGGGGTTGGAGTTACTATATGGATATTTGTTACTCCATATGAATGGACTGCCAAAGATTGCCCTGGTGCTCCATCGAACATAACTGAGGACCAGATCATTAGAATGGGCGTGCTTGGGGGATTAACCGATATCCAAGGAGGAGGCGCTTTAGAGGGCGCAAAATTGGCTGCGTACGAGATTAACCAAGCTGGCGGTATTAATGTTGGCGGAAAAACTTATTACATTGGAATTACAGCCGAAGATACTGACGAAGCCAACCCTAATTTAGATGTAACCAAAGGAGTTGCTGCCGCAGAAAGAATTATTAGTTATAAGAGGGCTCAATTCCTTCTTGGAGGATTTAGATCAGAATCGTTACTAGCTTATCAAGAAAAAATTATGGACGCCAAAATTCCCTTTTTCTGTACTGGCTCCGCTACAGATGATTTTTGCCAAAATGTTCTTGACAACTATGCCCGGTATAAATATTTCTTTAGAAATATGCCTATAAACTCGACCTCTTTAGGAGGTGAAATAATTTCTTTCTTAGCATATACTGTAAATTTTTTAAATGCAACTAATCCTGAAAATATTAACAGTTTTAGTATACTTTACGAGGATTTAACTTGGACGGAGGATTTAGTAGCAGCTTTGAAGGCGTATCTACCAGTTTATGTGCCTGGTTTAACTCTCACTACAGAGATCGCTTATCCGATTACAGTTACCCAAACGCAGATGGACGGGTATATGAGTCAAATTGACGGAAACGCTACACAAATTTTAATTCCTGTAATTTCAGCGCAAGGAGGAATTCTCATGATGAATTCGTACGATACTGCTAAACCAGGATTTGTCGTAGTTGGTGTTGACGTCCAGTCGCAACTAGAATCTTTCTGGGATGATACTAATGGAAATTGTGCTTTTGAAACGGTTTTACAAGCATTACATAATACAAGTAAAACAGACAAATCAATACCATTCTGGAACGCGTTTGTTGCTGAGTACGGCCACGAACCATTGTATACGGCAGTTGGTAGTTACGATGCTGTATATACTTATACTTGGGCAATTAACGAATCGCAATCTTTTAACGCCGATACTATTGTTTCTCAGATGGAAACAATTACTACTGCGAATCCCCTTCCGGGCGCAGGCGGAATGGGTGTTTACACACTAAGCCATGATATTCTGGAAGGGTATCCTTATGGGTATACATTATTCGTTCAGTGGCAAGCTGATGGGACTAAGGCTGTTGTTTCATCTGGAGGGCTCGTATATCCCGATTCAATTGTGACAGGATCATATCAGACTCCAAATTGGACTGACTGGGCGTTTAATGCATAAATTATTTAAATAATAACTTTTTTTTTTTAATTTGATTTACATAATTAATGTCGAATTGAAACCAACATTTTTATAAATTTAAATTTATTTCTAAAATGTAAGTTCTATTCTCTATAACTAGCTGTTAGATTTTACACTATAATTGAAACCTTCAACCTCTTTAACTAGTTTATTTTTAACTAAATCAAATACAATTTTAAGAGAATACATATGACCTGATATAACACTTTCAGCTAAAAGTAATATCACAATGATGTTTTTTTCATCTTTCTTGATAATTGGTATAATAAATTCCCATTTAGAAAAAAAAGAATATTTCTTACTTAGTAAAACTGCTTTTTCAAACAATTTCATTTCATTGGAAAACAGTTTTATTTCAGATTCTATTAATTTAGAATGCTTCGAACGAAATTGGAATTTTTTAATTAGTTTAAATGATAGAATTTCCTCTAATTTCTTATTTTCGTAAACCATATAAGTGAAAGGAAAGATTCCTGGAATGTAATACATATTTTTAGGTAATCTGAATTGGACCCATATTTTGGTTAAAATTCGATAAGTAAAATACACGACATAAAAACCTAAAAAATAATTTACCAAGTTTGAAAAATATAACTCTGGCCAGATGATGAAAATTATAAAGTAAAATAACATAATACTTCCAGATATTGTTGCTAAGAAAATATTTATTGCCCTATCGATAAAAAATCGATATCTTTTTTTTTTAAGTGGATACAATATCGGAATCTTGGAAGCTGTAAGAAAATCGAGTATAATGTGCATACTATAAAATAAGAATCCGATTAACCATGCTAGAAAGAATTGTTCTCCTGTAATTATTGAAAATATACTTCCTGTAATCGCGGTAATAATTGCCGCGAAAAAAAAAGAATGTGAAATCCCTTTATGTGTTAAAAGATTTGATTTTTTTATTAATTGTAATGGTTCTAAAATGATGTCGAAGTCAGCTAAAACAGACATTACACCAGCATATAAGACAATACTAAAGCTCAATTTATTCAGAGTGAAAATGCTAATTAATATTCCAATTAAAAAATGAGAGAAGAAATCCATTTAATATCGAGTTATAAAATTAAGATCAGTTTTTTAAATTTCATATTTTACAAATTATTAATATTCAATTCCTCTTTCTTTTAACCATGATTTAACGTGTTTATGCATTTTATCTCTAATTTCTCTGAATTTAATTAGTTTTTCTTTCTCTGTGCCCTCAAACGAAGCGGGGTCTTCAAAAGGCCAATATAATTTAATTTCCACACCGGGAATGATAGGGCACATTTCTTCCGCTTTTTGACAGACTGTGATTACAATTTTAAAATGGATTTTATCTAAATATTGATTTAACGATTTTGAGTAATGGCTACTCATATCATAGCCAATTTCCTCCATAACTTTAATTGCGTAAGGATTAACTCCTTTAGGCACAAATCCCGCACTATAGATGTCAAAACGCTTGCTCGCATATCTTCTTAAAAAAGCTTCTGCCATTTGACTGCGTGCTGAATTTCCCGTACAAAGAACAATTAATTTAGTTTTATTCAAACTTTCATCATCTCTCTTCTTCACTCTTAATTTAACTTATTTTCATTTTCGTATTGATAAATTTCATGTTTTTATTGTAGAATATTAGGAGGCAGTCCTATTGTCCATCTTTCACTATCATTTATTGAAAGACTTCATCCAAAAAATTAAGATTCGAATTTCTTGAAGTAATGGACAAAATACTCGTTATTTTTTCCGTATTTTTTACGAATAAATGTCTTAAAATTTCCGATATCGAGTCTATTTTTCACTTTTTCTCATCAACACCCAACATCTGGTTGTAGTTGGATTATGCTATTTTCATACAAGTTAAATTCTATGTTTTCTCGAATTGGGTTAAATCTACGCATAATTCCATTATCATCAGGACCATAAGCATAAATTCCTACGTCATCATATATAGAATTCTCTTCGAAATTTACAAACAGCTGTAGATAATTGTGAATGTACCCATCATTTATAGGGAATATAGATTCTTTAGGAGCTTCCATCTCTTTTTTATCAACCATCGCTAAGGATTCGATAAATGAAGCGTTATCTTTTATGTAAATAGTATAATTTTTTCCTTGTTGTAGTCCCTTAGTTGGTATGCTTATTTTAAAATTGATTTTTTTTATTTTTTTAACCTCCATAAAATTAATTATAAAATAAAAATCTACATTAGATCTTTTTCCTTAAGTAAATTTGGTAATTTGTCTTTAAGTAAGTAGGAACTAGTAAATATTATTTTACCATTAACAACAAAGCAATTTCCGTGTAGCTTTAATTTGCGAGCTTCTTCAGAATTCAAGTTTTTTGTATTATAGTCAATATTTTTTATATAAGGATTAAGCACTTCAAACATCCGATTCATAAAATCGTCCCATACACACGCACACGCGTCTAAAGGAACGTAAATATCTACTCTTAATTTATTATAGTGTTGTTGCGTCATAGACCTCATCAAATTTAATCTAATTTGAAATTCATATTTGTTTTTATGAGCAATTACAACTGTTTCCTTTGTTTTTTACTCGTTGTCGTGCGTCCCATAAACATCCACATCCTACATGCTCTCGCATAATAATAGCATGAGTAGGACAATTTCTTTGACAAGCACTACATTCAGTACAGAGTTCTGAATTTTTTATTTCATACTTTCCATTATCACTTGGTTTAGGTAAACCAAAAGGGCATATTTCGCCACATAGGCCACAACCAGTACATAATGGTTCGTTAATAAGAATTCTAATATCAAGAACATTTAAGATATTTTGTACAGTATCAGTACCATCAGTACAACATGAATTTTTATTTGATTCTGTCATTTTCATCAGATTTATGTTTTTTTTTTTAATTTATCATATTTAACATAAAAAATATTAAATTTATTCCTAGTAGAATTACAACAGAAATTATTAGAGTAAGATTTATTTTTCTAAAAACAGGATATTCTGCTTGAATGTCTTTTGGGCTGGTTGACATCGTGTATCCACTAAAAGACATCGTAGAAAAGAATGTTATCCAGAAATATATAACAAAGTTCAAGAGTAAATATAGATACGAACTATGAAATATCCAAGAAATTGCCCCTATAAAAAATATGCTGAAACATCCA
>JAUWHC010000108.1 GCA_030606095.1 Promethearchaeota archaeon
TTGGAATGAAACATCTACAAAAAAATTTTTAGAAAAAGCACGTTCTGGAGAATATGAAAATGCAGAAGAAGATGCAGTGGAATTACGGCAGTTTTTATTAGATTATTCTAAATTTCAAGAGCTTTTAAATGATTTTTAAATCCTTGCTCAAAATGTATAAACGAAGGGTATATTACTGAAATCTCCTTATATTTTAAAGCTAGGGGAAACTCAATAAGTGACAGAATAGTAGTAAATGTATTGCCTTTTTTAAATGGGCTTATTTTCGATTTATTACATTGTGTTAATACAATAGTATTCAATAACCACATTACTTATCTGAATTCCTCTCTGAATCTTGTAAACGATTCAATCTCTCTTGTTCCTTTTTTCTTACTTCTTTATAAAACAAAATTTCTTCTTGTTCATCTAGTTCCTCAATTTTCTGCAGCAATTCTGGGTCTAAACGTTCTCTGAAATCTTTAATTGATATAACATCAATCTCTTCCACATTTTTGAGGTAATTTATAATAGATTGACGCAAGATTTCAGTCCATTTAATTTCAGGATGCTCTTTCATTTTTTTATGAATGTCATCATCAATACTAAAAGTAATATTGGTCATAAGGTATCTAAGTATAATCCTTGATTTTAGATTATTGCATTATATTATTTTTTAAACCTTAAAAAGTAAGTATTTCAATTAGAAATTAGGCTGAAATTTTCAAAAATATACTAAATTTGCTATGTCTCAGAAATTTAAATACTAGCAAAATATATTAAATCATCCTGAAGATAAAAAAAAATTTTGAATTTTTTATAAAAAAGACAAAAATTGATTAATTGGTGTAATTAATGGCAATTAAATTTGAGATTTCAGAAATTCTAAACCAGTTTGAATTAACTGACAGAGACAAGAAAAATCTTGCTCAATTATTTGAATTTACCAAGTATTTGTACGACAACGAAGAAAATTTAACAAAGACGATGAATTTAGTCAAAAAAGCGCGGGATCAAATAATAGAAAGGATTCTAGAGATGTTTGAGAGCGAAGTTACTAATAAAATCTAAAGTAATAAATTAAATCTAAGGAGAGAGAAAATTTCTATGATTGAAGCTATTAAATTGAAAAGTTTTAGAAAGCATGAAAATATGAGTTTAGATTTTGACGAAAAATTTAACCTCATTCATGGTCGAAATAATGCGGGTAAAACAACTGTCTTTTATGCCATTGAATATTGCTTATTTGGAGGAGTACTAGGCTTTAAAAAAATTTCGCAATTAACTTCCTTTAAAAGCAAAACGATTGGTGTAGAACTAATTTTTAGAAGTAGAAATGGAGACCGTTTTAAATTACAGCGAATGCACAAACTAGTGGGAAAAACTCTAGCAGCAAAAGGCTCTTTCACCCTAAAAAAGCTTAGTGATGATGGGGAAAGTTACATAATGGCGTCGGATTTTGGAGACCGAGAAGAAGACCTATCTCTGAAAATTAACGAGCTAACAGGAATTTCTAAGAGATTTTTTGAAACAGGAATCCATTTTCATCAAGGTACAATTTCAGAAATATTGAATGGCTCAAAAAAGTTAGACATTGTGTTTGGAATTACGGCTGCTACTACGCTTGCCGATATTTTTAAAACCCGAGCGTTATCTTTTGAGAAAGAAGTCCTAAACGCTGAAAAGGTTGAAATTCAATTAAATCAATCGAAAAAAAATAAAGTTGAACAGGAAGAAAAGTCCGCGGAATACGCTAAAAAAATTGATGAAGTACAAAACACCATCCTCACAAAAGAAGGTCAACTTAAAAGCCTTCAAAAAATGGAAGAATTTGCAGAGATAGTTTCTGAAGCTGTTGGAAATTACGAAAACGCAGAAAAAAAAGTTGGCGAAATTAAAATAAAAGAAGAAGTATTAAAGAAAGAATTTCAAGAAGTAAAGGACAAATTTGGGTCGAAAAAAAAAATTGAAGAAGAACTTAATTCTAAACTTATTAACTTGGATAAAGTCAAGCAAGAGATAAATACTTACGAATCTAAGTTAGAACAACTTCAAAATGAAACTATAAAATTAGAGAAAGAAAAAATAGAGAATGAAAACAAAACAAACAACCTAAAAGAGATTTCTAAAGAGTTGGAGACTTTAACTAACGAATTAGGTAGTAAAGAACAACTACAAGAGAAATTGAAACTAAATTCTATTAAAGTTAAGGAAATATCAAAAAAGATTAGTAAACTAGAAAGTGAATCAGAAAGTTTATTAAAGTCTATACGCGATTCGGAGCGAGCGATAGGTGATTATGAAGGGATGCTGAACCGAAGGAAAAATTCTAAAGATAAGCCCATATGCGAGTATTGCGGCGCACCTATAGATCCGGTTAAAATTGAAGACGAAATTAAAAATTTACAAAATAGTTTGAAAGAGTTTAAGAAAAAGATTTCTCAAAATGAAAAAAAAGAAGAGAAGATCAAAGGTGAATTAGCCGAATCTCGAACGAATGAAAAAGAAGTAAGCGAAGAAGCACATATCTTTGAGACTTCGGTTCAACAGATTGAAAGTTTAGCAAATAAACAAAAAAAACTTTCTGAAAATATGGATTTAGATAAAAATTTAAAATCTATTAACCTGTTAATTGAAAAAAATGAAGAATCTATCAAAAATGAAAAAAAAGAATTAAGTATTTCACGTTCAGACGAAAACGACTTAAATAAACGAGTAAATGTTTTGGAATCTCAATTAACTCAGTTCGAAGACTTAGAACAGAAAGTGAAGAAAATAAATATAGAATTAATATCTCAAGAAAAATATTTGCAAGAAGAATTGGAAAGGCTTATAAAAAATTTTAACGATACACACCAAAATATAAAAATCGAAATTACAGAACAAATGAACAAATACTCAGGGGAAGAAATAGAAACCTTTGCAAACGAAGTTCTTCAAGTCACAGAAAAATTAGCAGTTACTAAAGATAATTTCGCTTTTGACAAAGGATTCAACGTTCGAGACGAGCTCAAGGAGTTAATACTCGCTAAAAATTCAGAAATAAAGGCAACTTTAGATGTAATAAAAAATCAATTTAAGGAAATTGAGGAATATCTAAGCGGTATTCAAAATCAAATCATGAAACTAGATAAAGAAATTGCATCCTATGAGAAACAACTTAACGAGTTAAAAAATAAAGAGAGGTTAGCTCAAAATTATCGAAAGTTTCAAAATAATTTTCAAGATGTACAAAATATTATCAGACAAAACGCGTCAAAAGTATTAGAGCAGAAAATACTAGCCATCCATAAAAATTTATCTGCCGATGATGAATTTGAAAAAGTTAGCATTGACAGCGATAATTACAGCTTATCAGTCTTGCCGAAGGGAATCGAATCTGATGAACTCTATCCTGCTATGGTTTATCAAGGGGGCGGACATAAACTTATTTTGGGGCTTTCCTATAAAATTGCGCTTGGAGATTTAATTGGGGCGCCTCCATTCCTTTTAATTGACGAGCCAACAGAGTTTATGGATTCTAATAATCGTATTACTTTACTTTCTAATTTAAGTGCTATCTCTGACAAATCCCAAGTATTGTTAATTACACATCAAGATGTTGATAAAATTCAAGCTAATAAAAAAATCGAAATTTTAAAAACATAATCTCAAAATGTATGAATATGAGCGATAAAAATAGAGTAAATGAAGTAAATGAAGTTAATGAAGTTAATGAAGTTAAACCTATAATTGAATCCTTCAAAGAGGAGTTTCAACAAATATTTCTTGGCAATAAAAGCAAAATTGACCAAGTGCTCCAAAATGCGAAGGGATTAGTAGGCGAATATCTTAACCTTGAAGATTTTAAGAGGAAATTTTCCCTCAATTTACTTAAAGAAATTACAACAATGTTGAAAGCCGAAGAAATTAACCATACGGATTTCTTCTTAGAAAATATGAGAGAGAATGTGCTTTGGCAACCCTTAATTAAATTAATCCTTGCGAAGCGTATTGAAGAACTAAAGCAATGTAAGGTCCTCAAAAAAGGAAAAAAATATAACATCTCCGGTTTAAAAGAAACTTATTTAGGGAAATTGGTTGCAGATAAGCTAGGATTTACGCGTCGTACTATAATTTCTGACCAAGAATACGAAAAACTGATTAGTATAATAAAAAAGTTAAAGTACGAAATCCCCGTTATTATTCAACCAACGCAGACAGAAATTTTTTTTGAAAATTAAATTAAAATTTAAAACGAATTCATTTACGTTAAAATAATAATTAAAAATAATAAAAAAGGAAGTAAAGAAGGAAAAGGAAGTTATCATGAGCAAACAAAATAAACAAGAAGAAAGTTCTCAAGAATTTTCTAAATTGATGGAATCGAAAAAAATTTTGGATATAAAGGAGGACGTCAATCTAGTTTTAGAAGGGCAATACAAGACCGCTTATGACGCAATGACGGACGCTTACAATGCGGGCTTGTTTGTTGGTTTAGTCGGTCCAGTAGGATGTGGTAAAACTGCAATTTGTCGAAAATTTGCATACGACATGAATAGAGAGTTTTATTGGGTTACTTTTTCTGATCTTATAAGACCTTCGACTTTAATCGGTTCTTTTGATCCAACGCTAGTTTTTAAGTACGGTTTTAGTCCAGAATCTTATATTCCTGGACCGTTTACGCTTAGTGCGCTGAAAGGCGGGGTGTTTTTAGCGAATGAGTTGAATAGAGGCGACGAATACGTGCTAAATAGCATGCTTGATGCGATGGAGGAAAAAAGATTGTATATTCCACAACTTAAAACGTGGTTAAGCGTTGATGAGGAATTTTACGTAATTGCCGCAATGAATCCTGCCGAATTGAAGGGTACTCGTAAGTTACCATCTGCGATAAAAGACCGCATAAAAGTATGGATACATCTTGGTTATCCGTCTCGTTCGTTAGAACAAAAAATTATGATGGCAAACTGCCCTGAATATAAACTATCTGCCTTAACTCAAGAAAAGATTTTAGAATTAATGATTCAATGCCGAAGCGATCCTGACGTTGATAAGCCCCCCAGTTTGAGAACTAGCATAGGGCTTGCTAGGTTCGTCTCAGAACGTGCTAAAAGATTGAAAGTTGAGGTCGATAACAAGTTGATTGCGGAATCTGCGAAACTTATACTCCCTGACTCGATCGAACTTCGACCAGGGAAACAAATAAATGCCTTTTTGAAAAAGTTATTGACTAAAGTTGTTGGCGTCGCATAAAATAGGAATTTAATAATTAATATGTCTCAAGAAAAAATAAAGCAAAAAATTGGTAATTTCGAAGGAAACCGCGTATTGGGTTGGAATCCAATCAGTTTCACTATAGAATTTATTTATCAAATGAGAAAAACACAGAAAAAATTATTAAACATTCCTAGTACTCGACAAGCCATAGCGATTCCTAAGCTTCTTACCGCGATGTATTATCGAAAAAGTAATTTACTTCACGAAGATTTCATAAAAGCTGCTGTATTTACAACACCTATAGAAGATCAAGACATCGCTCGCCAAATAGCAACTGAGATTCTTTTTCCAAAGAAACCTAAAGTAAGTAAGGATGGAAAAGCTGGTAAGGCTTCAAATGTAAGCGCAAAAGATATTTTAAGCGATTCTGACGAGTTAGATTTTATGGACGATTTATTAACTGAATTTACAGATGCTGGTATAGACTTGGAGGATTTAAGCTCAGACGATCTTATGGACCAAACTTTGAAAGAATTTTCAGATTTGATGGATTTTATTGACGACATTTATTCCAAGGCAGCAGCAGGTGAAGAACCTTATCAAAGCTTAGTAGATATATTAGAACGCAGGAATGGGTTTACAGATATAATGAATAAAAGCATCAATACAGTGGAAATGTTAAACGATCTTGTTCATCAAACAATATTATCGGAATTGAATGCGCTTTCACCTCAGGATATTCTATCCTCTGTGAAATTGGGATGGGGAAATGAAATTATTGACCAATCTAACACTCCTTGGGTCGTTAATACTGCTCAATTTTGCTCAAATCATCCAGACTTCCAAAAATCGTTGTCGTTAATAATGAAAAATGAAGATGTTGGTACGGCTGCAAGAACTACAAGATATCTAAAAGAAGCGGGAATCGATAAAAAAACTGCGGAAGATTTAGCGAAACAATTAATAAGTCGTTCAAAAGTACTTATGGATATCATGGAAATATCAAAGGTGTTAGAATATATACCTAATTTTAATAAGAAAGATATATTCTCAAATAGCCTAAATCGTGATATGGGGAACGCTTTTAACATTTCGCGCTCGTTGGATAAGCAATTTGGCTCCGAACTCACAAAAGATCTCTTTAAGGATTGGATACAGAAGAATGGGAACCCAAATATTTCAGATATTTTTCAAGCACAAACGGATGTCCAGCAATGGGAAGAAACGCTCAATAAATCGGTAAAGCAGCAATTAGACGATATAATAAAGAACCAAAGTCAACCAGCTTACAGGGCAAATAATTTAGCCGAACACTTAAAGCAATTAGCAAACAACGCATGTTTTGAATCTTGTATGAAGGCGTTCCAAAAAAATGCGGGAATTGCCGGGTTAAAAGCTTTGGAACTAGCAGGAACTCCTGAAGAGTTTGAAAACCTATTGCGATCACAAGTTCAATTGAACGTCCCATTAGACGATAACATGGTTTTGAAATTAGGAAAACAAATAGGCGTTCCTGAACAAACAATTTTAGAAATCCTAGGAGGAAACTACGAGCTTCTCAAACTAATGTTTACGAATAGTATTGGAAATTTCAATCGCTATAACCGAATTATAAAGCACATCAAAAAGCTAGCACAAATGCAAATGCAAGAGTTAATGCAAATTGCGTTAAAAAGCGATAATTTCCAAGCATTAGGAGCGTTAGGACATCACGATATAAAAATGGCGTTTGATGCGGCTAACCAATTTGATCCACAAGCTCAGCAACAATTGGCTGGAGCGTTATCCGCAGGACCGGGCGATAATCTCTTACTTCAATGGTTCCAGCATCGACATAACATACCGAAAAATGTGAAAAATTTTGTAAGAAATCTCGTAAAAAGCGCTCTAATCAAAATTGCCCTTAATATGATTTCAAACCAACGCGGAAGTGGCGAAAAAGGGCTAGTACCTACTAACAAACTTCGAATTTTTATCGAAGGTGATGACATGTCCCTAATAGATATTGACGCATCTATCGAAAACATCATCATGCAAGGAAAATCGCTAAATATGATTACTACTGACGATCTTATGGTTTATGAAACCGAGAAAGGAAGGGTGTCAATCTGTTTTCTTCTTGATATTTCAGGCTCTATGGGTGGAATGAAATTGGCAGCTTGTTCAATAGCAGTAATGGTATTAATTGGAAGTTTACGAGCAGACGAGGTTGCGATTTGCTTCTTTGAATCAAACACACACGTAGTAAAAGAATTTGGGGACGAAAAAGATTTAGAAGACGTAGCTGAGGAATTATTAGATTTAAAAGCAACTGGAGGTACTAGAGTTCAAGCAGCATTGAAATGGGGCGCCGAACAATTAGAACAAACTAATGTTGAGATGAAATTATGTTTCCTCTTAACAGATTGCATGTTTTTTGAAAAAGAAAAAGAAATCAAAAAAGAATTAGAAGCATA
>JAUWHC010000038.1 GCA_030606095.1 Promethearchaeota archaeon
AATAGATCGGCATAGAAGGAGAGGGAGCTTCGCATACGAGTTCAGCTTGTAAATCTTCGACGGGCTCTGCGTTATCATTATACGATTGAACTTTCATACCTAATGCCCGACCTTGTAATTCTCCCGGATATACAGGGAGAATAGGCAATGCGCAAGCGAAACAACCGTTAATGTCCGTACCACCGCTTATAGAATTGAAATATAGATCTTTTTTTATCTCTCTATAAACAAATTCAAATCCTTCGGGAGAGAGTGTTGACGCAGTCTGAGAGATTTCTCGTAGCGAGCTTAAATCGTATTTTTCGGCTGGTTTAGCGCCAATACCCATTAAGTAGTGAAGATACGATGCGCTCGTTCCAAAAATTGAGATTTTATGTTTTTCTATTAATTCAAAAAATCTCAATGGATCTGGATATAATGGATTGCCATCATATAAGAATATTGTTGCACCCGTGGCTAAGGCACTGATAAGCCAGTTCCACATTTTGGCTGGTATAAAGATACCTTATACCATCATCCATGAGGGTGCAGTAATATAATTAATGACATCGCTTCTTTTTAGGTCTGAAGATATAATTAATTCCTTTAAATGATTGATAAGCACTCCACCAGCACTCTGTACCATGCTCTTTGGTTTTCCAGTCGTTCCAGAAGAAAACATAACATAAAGGGGGTGATCGAAAGGTAATTGTTCGAATTCAAGAGCTGGGTCTTCTTCTTTTGCGATAAAATCGGCCCAATGTATCGCTTTAGGAATATTACTTATGTCAGCTTTGTCAGACACATAAGAAACTACAACCACTTTTTCTATGGAAGGAATTGCCTCAACGACCTTCTTTACATTCTCGCCAATATTAAAAGCTTTATCTCTATAATAGTATCCATCGACAGTAAATAGTACTTTTGGTTCAATTTGTCCAAACCTATCGATTACGGCGCTTGATTGAAGTTCTGCCCCGCACGATGCCCAGATTGCCCCTATTGCTGTAGCTGCCAGCATCGCGATTGGAGTTTCTATTAAGTTTGGTATGTAAGACACTACTCGATCTCCTACTTTAACCCCCATATTTTTGAGGGATTTCGCCATGCGCGCTACGGTCTTATTTAACTCCTTATAGGTCGTCTGCTTTGATACTTTCGTTTCTCCTTGGAAAACAAATGCTAGTTGGTCGTCTTTATACTTCAATAAGTTTTCCGCAAAATTGAGACGACTACCAACAAACCACTTGGTTCCTGGAAAAACATCTAAATCCTCAACTACCTTATCATATGGCTGGGAAGAAATTATACCCGAAAATTTCCACACTGCGTCCCAAAAATCAGAAATCTTTTCAACGGACCATCTATATAAGTCTTTTCCCCCTTTTAAGGCTTGGTCGTATTCTTTATTAACGAAATCGATAAATCGAGTGGCTTCTGCGTTTTTAATCCATTCCTCGGAGGGTTCCCATAATTTTTTTTTATTTGAAATGATTAACACCTCTTAATTTGCAATCTTTTGACATAATATTTAATTCGTTTATACTAATTGGTTATTGAATATTTCTATTACGATATTTTTTCTATTAAATCTTTCTGAATTGCAATATAAAAGTATTTCTTGTTATTAAAATAGTGAATAATTGTAGTTTTTAATCTTGTAATTAAGCAATTTTCAAGAAAAAAGTTAAATAAAGCTTGATAATTTTGTCCCTTATTATAAAAATAATCCCTTATTTCTTATTGTCTTCTATCTTATTAACAGATTTTATAATTAAAAGTTAATTTTTAATCATAGATTTAATTATCCTATATAAAAAATTTATTAATTAGGGATGCTAAAAATTTCAGAAATAAAAATATTAAAAGAAGGTACAGGAGAGATCTTCTGTAAAAATACTCCTTCTGAAGTCAGAAAATGGACCAGAAAAAATAAGACTCGTGCTTTAATAGATAAACGCATGAGCATTAAAGACGCCGTAAAAAAGTACATTAAAGACGGTGATTATTTAGCTATTGGAGGATTTGGTCACATTAGAATCCCCATGGCTTTAATATACGAAATCGTAAGACAACGAATTAAAAATTTATCCGTTGCGGGGCATACTGCTGTTCAAGATATTGATGTATTAATGGCCGGTGATTGTGTATCTGCTGTTGATATCGCTTATGTTGTTGGGTTTGAACTTCGAGGTCTTTCTGGAGTTCAGAGACGGCTTTTTGAAAGTGGAGAAGTAAAAAAAACAGATTACACTAATGGAGCAATGTCTTATCGTATTCGAGCTGGTGCTCAAGGTGTACCGTTTATTCCAGTTAAAGTGATGCTTGGAACTGATACGATGATGCATTCCCCTGGTAAAGTAGTTAAGTGCCCATTTACCGGAGAAAAAGTATTATTACTACCATCATTAAACCCTGATGTTTGTATAATTCACGCACATAGAGCAGATATGTACGGGAACGTTCAAATTGACGGCCACATCGTTAAAGACGACTTACAAGCGAGAGCATCAAAGAGGGTTATAGTCTTGTGTGAAGAATTAATAAGCGACGACATCATTAGACAAGATCCAGGTAAAACCGTCATTCCTTTTTATATGGTAGATGCTGTTGTAGAGCAACCTTGGGGTTCACATCCCGGCAATATGCCATATAAATACTATTTTGACCACAAATTTACTGAAGATTACTTAACAGTAGGCAGGAACAAAGATCCGAAAGTATTAGAAAAATGGTTAGAAGATTGGGTATATAGTCTTGATAGTTTTGACGATTATTTAGTGAAATTAGGACCTAGAAGGCTCTATGACCTTAGAGATGCTGAATTTTTAAGAGAACCAGTGAGGGATATTAAAAAATGACCGCTGAAAATTATTCATTAAGAGAATTAATGGCAGTTGTTGCAGCTAAGCAACTGCTAGATGGAAAAGCAGTTTCAGTGGGAACGGGGTTACCGCTAGTAGCAGCAATGTTTGCTCAGCTAACTCATGCTCCCAATTTGGTTATCTTTTTTGAAGCTGGTGGAATCGCACCACAATTACCTATACTCCCCATATCCGTTGGAGATTCACGGACTATTCATAAAGCCTTATGTACAACAACATTAATAGATATTATGGATTCTATGCGTAGAGGTTTTATTGATTACGCCTTCTTAGGTGGAGCACAAATCGATGGATATGGCAATCTTAATTCTACTATGATCGGAGACGATTACGAAAAGCCTAAAGTGCGATTTCCTGGTTCAGGAGGTGCAAACGATTTTGGTTCGCTCGCTTGGGAAACGCTTATAATAATGGATCGACATAGTCCTCGAAGATTTGTTAAAAAAGTAGATTTCATTACAACACCGGGCTTTTTATATGGTCCTGGAGCCAGAGAAGAAGAGGGTTTATCTGAAAATACAGGTCCTTCGCGCGTCATTACAGATTTATGTTTAATGGATTTTGAACCGGAATCAAAACGAATGAGATTAATTGCAACTCATCCAGGAATTACGGTTGATGAAGTAATAAAAGCAACTGGTTTTGAATTAATTATTGCAGATGATGTGGAAATTACTAAACCTCCCACTGAGGAGGATTTAAGATTATTGCACGAAGTAATAGACCCTAACGGTTTTGTATTTAAAAAATAAATCTTTTTTTTATTTTTAATTTAATATTATTATTAGTTATTAAATTTCGCTAAGGGAAGCAGTTTGAAATAAACTTGTTTTGTTTTAACAGTAAATTTTAATTAAATTTTTTTCATTACTACCTTATATAATCTAAATAAATAGAAATAATTTCGAGATAATGACAATTTTCGAGGAAGCCTTAAAAGGCAATATTACTAAAGAAATGCTCCACATAGCCGAGATCGAAAGAGTTGAGGTTAAAAAACTCATAAAAAAGATCTCAAAAGGAGAGGTAGTTATAATGAAAAGGGAGAGTTTTAAACCTGTAGGTATAGGTTTCCCTTTGAGAACTAAAATTAACGTTAATCTCGGTACATCTTCTTCGGCTATAAACTTAAGTGAAGAATTTAAAAAAGTAGAAATTGCTCAGAAATATGGAGCTGATACTTTGTCTGATCTCTCGATGGGCGGTAATATTGACGCAATTAGAAAGAGAGTTTTAGAGATTTCGAGCGTTCCTATAACCACCGTTCCTATTTATCAAGCTATTATTGAAGCAGATTCTGTTTCAAATGTTTCAGAAGATTTGATTTTCAAAGTAATCGAAAAGCAAATAAAAGACGGAATTAGTTCCATCGTTATACATACTGGTTTTAGCCTTGAAACTCTGAATAAAATGAAAGGAAAAAGAATAATGAAAATAGTTTCAAAAGGAGGTAGTTTAACGGCCTCTGTTATGAAATCTAACGAGGTTGAAAACCCGTTTAAAAAAAATTTTGAATACATTATTGAATTGGCTAAAGAACACGATATAGTCATAAATTTAGGAAATGCGATGAGAAGTGGATGTATTCACGATAAAATGGATGAATTTCAACTCTCGGAAATAAAAATTAATAATAAATTAGCAAAGAAGGCAAATAAGAAAGGCGTTCAAGCTATTTTAGAAAGTTTAGGGGGGCACATTGAAGCAAACGATATTATTAAATGGGTAAAAAAACACAAAAAATTAACTAATAATCGGCCGTTATTTGTTTCAGGTCCACTTCCCATAGATATAGGTACGGGGTACGATCATATTGTCGCTACAGTGGGAGGGGCATTTGCTTCGGGTTTTGGTGCCGATTACATATGTGCAATCACACCAGCAGAGCACCTTTGTCTACCCTCTCTTGATGATATTAAAAATGGATTAATTGCTTGCAAAATTGCTGCCCACATTGGTGATTCTATGAAATTTGGGTTAAACCATCTCTTTAACAACGATTTAAAGTTATCTAAGAATCGATTTTTAAAGAAGTGGAAAAACCAGTTTGAATGTTGTATAGATCCTAACGAACCAAAAAAAAGACATTTAGATAGTGAAGAGATTTGCACTATGTGTGGAAATCACTGTGCTTTATCTATTTCAAAAGAAATATTGTAAGTCATTTTATTTTTTTCTTGTATTCAACATATTCGCATACTTTTGCCAAGGCGTTAACGGGACGATCCCATAATTTAAAAAGTAGAGCTCCGTTCTTCCTTAGTCTTTTTGACCATGGACTAGTAAAACTCATTGGATTAATGTATAATATTGGTATAGAATACTTTTGACAGTTCTTCATGGTTAGCTGGAGCAATTTCTCAGCTAAACTGTCCATATCTTCTTCTGATTGATGTTGGAATTCCGCGTATTTTGCAATTTTTTCGTTTTTAAGATAATCATCCATTACATCTTGAAATCCAACTACGCCATACTGAAAAATAGCGTCTATTTCACCGGATTTCATTAACATTTCTGGAAGAGTTATATAAAAATAGGGAAGATTCATATCGAACGTGACATCCACAGGGTTTTTAAAACTAGCTGTTGAGGGCAACATAGTTTTTAATTCCTCTTGGAGCGCTTCTGAAAGTTCTGGAACGATTAAACCGTGCTTTTCGGCGTTATTTGCAATCATAGCTCCTGGACCTCCAGAATTTGTTATAATTCCTATTCGGTTACCCTTTGGTATAATCCCATTTGATAGTATTAAAGCTATATCTAAAAATTCTTGAACATAATCAGTACTAATAATCCCAGTTTCTTTAAATACGGCTTCATAGATTTTAGAATCACCTGCTATTGATCCTGTATGGCTTTGTAAAGCTCGATTCCCTCCCTTAGATCCACCAACATAAATCGCAATAATCGGTTTGTTAGGAGTTGTTCCTCTCGCTAATTCTAAGAATTCTTTTCCACGCTTTAATTCTTCGATGTATAGTCCGATAACTTCAGTTTCTTTATCGTCTTTATAGTATTGTAAACAATCTACGAGATCAATATTAGCTTCGTTTCCAACCGATAAGGATTTACTTAGACCTAAATCTATATTTTCGGGGTCAAACCATATGTGAGAAGACAAAGTTCCACTTTGGGAAGCAATTGAAAAATTTCCTTTTTTTAACCGTTCCCATATGGCTATATTAAACGAACTCCTTTTATTATTAGGTTCGTACCAATTGTTAAACAAACCTAAACAATTTGGACCAATAAACCGTATCCCATTATTATTTGCAATTTCGTTTATTTCTTCTGTAAGCGTGTTTTTTCGGTCGTCAATTAATTCACGAAAGCCCCCAGATATCAGGATTATTTTATTCACACCCTTTTCTCCACACTCTCTAAAAATTTGAGGAACCATTTTGGAATTAAGTACAATAACAACAAGATCAGGAACTTCAGGAACTTCGGAAAGCGTTTTATAAGCTTTAAAGCCCATAACGGAATCTAATTTAAGATGGATTGGATACACATTCCCACTATACTCAGCTTTTATTAGGTTCATGATTTGAATTGCTGCTAAAGAACCACCTTTATTATTAGCGCCATAAAAAGCGACACTTTTAGGATTTAAAAATCCTTGTAGGAAATGATCTCTGCTCATAATATCTTCACTTATAACAAAAAATATTTGATGCTTTTAAAATTTAAATATATAAACTTAATATCTCAAGAATAATATTTTCATTAATATATCAATCAAAAAGAGTTGAATTTTTAAAAATGGTAAGGATATTAACCAAGGAAAATGTTTCTCAGCTACTCAATATGTCAGATGCGCTAAAATACGTCGAAGAAGCTTATAAACAATTAACTTTAGGAAATGCATTTGTCCCTCAACGAATTGCTATTACAGATCCAGCTCCAGGATTAACTTTGATAATGCCGGGCATCATTGGAGGCGAAATGAGTGCTCTAGCAACTAAGATTGTTTCGGTATATAAACAAAACCCAGAAAAGTATAATATGCCGACTGTTTTAGCAAAGATTATGATTCAAGACATAAATACGGGAGATATTGTTGGAATTATGGATGGAAGCCTTATTACAGCAATGCGAACCGGGGCAGCAACTGGTGTTTCTGTAAAATACTTAGCGAGAAAAAATAGCACTACAATGGGTATTTATAGCGCAGGCGTTCAAGCAAGGAAGCAAGTAGCAGGCGTTTATTACGGACTAAACCAAAAATTAGAAAAATGTAAAGTTTTTGATTTTAAAAAAGATATTGCTGAAGCATTTAAAATCGAAATCGAAAAAGAATTAGGAATTGAAGTTGAGATCGTTGAATCTGGAGACGACCTACTGTCTAATACTGACATCATAGTCGCAGCAACTACGAGTACAACTCCCTTATTTTCGGGAGAAAAAGTGCCTGAGGGTACTCATATCTCTTCTATTGGTGCTCATGCCGCTGATGTTCGAGAATTAGATTCTACAACAATAAAAAGAGCTTCTTTACTTGTAGCTGGATTAAAAGAAGCTTGTTTAGCTGAAGCGGGTGATTATATAATACCTATTGGTGAAGGGATTATTTCTGAAAAGGATATAATTTCAATAGGAAATATTATAACGGGAGATGTTTCTGGCCGAACTTCTGAATCTGAGATAACTGTGTTTAAGTCTGTAGGGATTAGCGCGCAAGATGTAGCAGTTGGAAAATTAGTTTACGATCGAGCCCTAAAAGAAGGAATTGGCCAAGATATTGATTTCTAAAGCATTATATAAATTTTTTATTTTTAACCTTTCTAAATTTTTCATAAGAACTCGCATAAAATAGTGAATGGTAACGTGGAAACTCATTAAAATCATATAACAAATACACATAAGAATTTGAAAAAATTATTTAATACAAATAAATTTATTTTATGAAACAAAAGTTAATTAAATTAAAAAAGGTAAATTGGCAATGAGTGGAGAAGGAGAAGAAAAGAAAGAAAATATCCTAGATAAATTGAATACCGCATTTATAGATTTCGTTGGCGGGGCTTTTGGAGAAAGTGGTAAAGATTTCATTGAAGATACTTCAGAGAAAATTAAAGAATTTTCTGGTGCTTCAATCAAACAATTTATGGGATTCTCAGATACAGTTATTGATAAGCTTAAACTCTCAGACAACGATCAAGTAATGAAAATGAGAGATAGTGTTGAGGACCTGTTGAAGCAAGCAGGATTATTAGAAGAAGACGAAGAAGATTTCTAACTAAAAATGTTGTATAACTAACAAACTATTTTTATTTTTATTTTCAAATATTAATTAGAAAATAAAAGCTCACAACTAAAAAATAAGACTAAAGCACTTTTTTATTCTTTAAAAACGACTTTATTTCTTCTTTTGTAGCGTTAAACAGTTCAGAGATTACTGTTAAGGATATATCCTCGTCCATTCCTAATTTTGTATAATCTTCGAACAGTTTTATCCATGTTTCTTTTTGAGTGTACTTTTCTGGATGTTCTTTTTGGATATGGCTCCAATACGGATGTTCCAGCTTAATACCGCAATAAGGACAGAAGCGCGATTCGTTTTCAGGCATATTTCTAACCACTTTCGTATAATGAAATAATATTTATTTTGAATAATTTTAATAAAATACTATTGGCTTAAAAAATTATCAATTTTCAAAATATTAATTTATTATGATTATGGGTAATAAAGTTTTTACTGCTTTAGCATTTGATTTGGGTGCAAGTTCTGGGAGAGCAATAATAGGAAAACTCAAACATAATAAGTTAGAATTAGAAACTTTGAATAGATTTCCAAATAGTGGAATTCGACTCTTTGATTCGTACTATTGGAATATTTTAACTCTTTACCAAGAAATTAAAAAATCTCTCTCATTATACGTTAAAAAATATGGGAGAAAACTTGACGCGATTGGAATTGATTCGTGGGGCGTTGATTTCGTTCTTTTAGATGAAAATGATGAGATTATTGGGCTTGCACATCATTATAGAGATAAAAGAACTGAAGGAATTATGGAAGAAATGTTCAAAGTTATTCCTAAGGAGGAAATTTTTAATCAAACAGGAATCCAGTTTATGTCCATTAATAGTTCTACTCAACTTTACTCGATGGTTTTTAATAATTCACCTCAATTATCAATTGTTAAATCAATCCTTATGATTCCAGATTATTTAAATTTTCTATTATCTGGTGTGAAATCAATAGAATATTCAATTGCAACTACAACTCAACTTTACAATCCCATAAAGAAAAAATGGGCTAATAACTTAATTAAAAAGTTAGGACTTCAACCTGAATGGTTTTGCAAATTGATTGAGCCTGGAACCGTTCTTGGAAAGCTTCAGAGTTTTATAGCTGAAGAAGTTGAATTGGATGAAAATACTAAAATTATAGCGCCTTTATGTCATGACACTGGTGCGGCTATAGCAGCAGTTCCTGTCGATATGGAGAGATATAAAAGGGGAGAATGGGCGTATCTTAGCTCCGGAACATGGAGTCTGTTGGGTGTTGAATTAGAAAAACCAATAATTAACGAGAAAGCTTTTAAGTACAACTTTACTAATGAAGGAGGCATTGGCGGCACTATTAGATTTTTAAAAAACCTTACGGGGTTGTGGCTAATCCAGGAGTGTAAAAATATATGGGATAAAGAAAACTTAAACCTTAATTGGAACGACATTGAAGCGCAAACCAAGGATGCTCCGTCTTTTCAATTTTTTATTAATCCAGACGACCCAACTTTTATTAATCCGCCTAATATGATTATTGCAATACAGCAATACTGCGAAAAGAAATATAATAAGCGCCCAGAAACTGTTGGAGAAATTTCTAGAGTTATATTTGAAAGCCTAGCGTTAAGGTATAAGCAAGCAATAAACAATTTAGAAGACATTTTACAAAACGAAACTAAAATACTATATATCATAGGTGGAGGAAGCCAAAATTTAATCTTAGACCAGTTTACTGCTAACGCTTTAAACCTTACGGTAAAAGTTGGGCCAATAGAAGCAGCAGCTATTGGAAATATTTTAGTTCAGGCTTTAGCACTAGGTAAAATTAACAATGTTTCCGAGTTAAGAACAATCGTAAGAGAGTCTTTTGTTATAAAGGAATATTCTCCCAAAGAGACGGATAAATGGGAAAAAGCTTACGATTCTTACTTAAAAACAATTAATTCATAAAAGAGATGTTCCTCTCTATAATGAAGGATCTTTTCCATCCCACACAACTTTTCTATAATGATCTGGATCTGTATCTCCTTCGGTACTAATAAGTAGAATTCTAGCTTCGCTAGATAAATTCATTTTCAATTTTAGATCACCATAACTGTTATTTTGAAGTATTTCAACCAATATACCTAAACTTACTGCTCCTGATTCTCCTGAAATTATTTGAGGGTCGCTTGGTAGCGGATTACCATAAATTCTCATGCCTTTAGCGGCAATATCGTCTGAGCATGAAATAAAGACATCGGAGTAATTTCTTAAAACATCCCAGGCAATTATGCTTGGTTTGCCACAAGCAAGTCCCGCCATGATCGTTGATAATTTCCCTTTAACCGAATGCGGATTATTATCACCAATCTCCGCTGATTTATACAAACACGCAGCGTTATGCGGTTCGATAATAACAGTTATGGGTCTTTCTTTGCCTATTTTAGTCATAAGATACCCTTGAACACCTGCAGCTAAAGAACCAACCCCTGCTTGTAGGAATACGTGAGTAGGCGTGGAACCTCCCTCAATTTTTAGCTGTTCAAAAACCTCGTCTATTAGAGTTGCATAACCTTGCATTATCCAAGTTGGAATTTCGGTGTATCCTTCCCAAGCAGTATCTTGAATTAAAACGCCATTATTTTCAAATGCAAAATTCGCAGCTATTTTTACTGTCGCATCGTAATATTCGTTCGTAACGATAACTTCGGCGTTTTCTTTTTTAATATTATTAACGCGGAACTTGGACGAGCCTTTAGGCATAAATACGATGGCTTTTTGGTCAAGCACTCTAGCAGCCCACGCAACACCTCGCCCGTGGTTTCCATCTGTTGCGCTTACAAAAGTTAATTCTCCAATTTTCTTTTTATATTCGGGCGCTTTTAAGTCGTCAAATGATAGTTCGCTAATATCAATACCTAATTTACGACTAAGATAGTATCCAATTGCGTACGATCCTCCTAAAACTTTGAACGCGTTCAATCCAAACCTATAAGATTCGTCTTTTACCCAAATTTTATCTAGATTTAATTTATTGGCTAAACCATCTAACGAACGAAGTGGCGTTGGTTGATATTGAGAGAACTTTTTATGGAAATTTCTGACTTTTTGGATTGTATCTATAGACATAAAATCGGTAGATGCTTTCTCAATTGATGGAGCCCTTGAGCGATAATTGAAAAAAAACCTAATTCCTTTCATTTCACCATTTCTTTTTCAATTGTTTTCGCGTTAACTTTCTCACTTCATCAATCGCCCAAAGTATAAATCTACAGCAAGTTTTTGACCAGATGTTGTTTTGTCTGTACTCGATATATCCATTGGGATCGCTAAAACTTACGCCGCATAAATCTGAACAAATAACACAACCAAATTCGTTTTCAAATTCCGCCGCAAATTTTGCAGCTTTGAGGTATGCGAAAGGTATTAGATCGTTATCCATCCTTTCCTTGCCCCCTAATATCACACCAATCGCCGCACAACCACCAACAACAGCTCCACAAGCACCCATCCATCCTTTCTGGGACTTGTAACCGCCAAGTCCACCAGCTAAAGGAATCATCATGTTATTATATACGCCATTGTGAAGACCTAAAATGTCCAAAATATTCGTTAAAGTTAATTCAGCACAATTCACGCCTTCTTTCATTTTAGGTAGTGATTGTTCTAATTCTTTAATTTTTTCGTCAAACATAAGTTTATAATCTTTCTCAGTCAACATAAAACGCTCTATTTTATTATTTAGGTTCAAATCCACTATTTAATATAATTTTTGTAGCAAGCTTAGCTACATTTCCAACGATAGTAGAGCAATTATCCATCATACCCGACTTAAAAGCTTCTTTCATTTCGTCAGCATTCCACAAATTGAATGTCCTACCCATCGTTTTTTCTTGAACATCGAAACAGCGACAAGAACCGTATTGTTTAACGTATTTATCGTGTAACTTTTTAACAAGCGTGTAAGATTTCATAGGTTTATACATGTCTTTAAAATCTTCCCGACCTCTTCCGAAGAGATACCCTATTACCATAGAAGATCCAACAAGCGCGCCACAAGAACCATCGCCCGTTAAACCCAAACCATCGGCTAAACCGCTAGCAGCTCGAAAAACATCTTCGTTCCAGATTCCTAACGATTCAAAAATCGCCGCAACTGCCGTTTGAGCGCACCCAGTACAT
>JAUWHC010000123.1 GCA_030606095.1 Promethearchaeota archaeon
AACGCATTAGATTTTTTGTCAAATTATAATGGTCTTGATAATAGGCTTGCGATTTATACAACTCTGCAGCCCAGTGTAAATCCCCAAATGCTACAAATCGTCCCCTTCCGGATAATCTACCATCGTTTGCAACCGCAACTATTTTTTCATCTACTGAAGCAATCGCTTCTGCATTTCCCGAAGCTGCTAAAGTACTTCCATAGTTCCATATAAACTTGTTTACATCTTGAAATATTTGAGAATTGTTAAATTCTGTTACGCTTTGAGTGCTCACGGTTGCTCCAAGTCCAACCCAATTTTCATCGGCAACATTCTCTTCGTTAATTTGGATTCCTAAGTTAATTGCTGAAAAAAGCTCGTTTATATTATCAACGCACAAATCTTGGTATCTCGTTCCTAAAAACAAGATGTTACCTCCAATATCAAAATATCTTTTCAAATTTTGGATCTCTAAAGGACTATAGGGCAAGATAGGGTTTTGTAATACAACCAAGTCGTATTGAGCTAATCGTTCTTCAGTCAATATAGAATTGTCTATACTAGAATTGTAATTTGGAGTCCAAAATTCCGCTAAGTAATCGATAGAGATGTTTAAATCTGAAAGATCCTTCATCCAATCGTAGAAATCCATCTGATAAAACGAAAATTCAGGGAAATAATCATTCAAACCGTGGTAAGAATCCATTAAAACTCTATGTTCGGGTAATCTAACATCTATTGAAACAATAGTTTTATCGTATAACCTAACTCCTGATGTAATATTTAATTCAAATGTTCTTATCCCTGGCGTTGCATCACTTTCTATCTTAATATCTAACGCTACAAAATTCACACCAGCGTCACTAAAAGTTAATTGAGATTTGTCTATAGACAACGAGATTCCATCAACAATACTCGGATAATTGATATCGTAATTATTGTTTTTACCTGAAATAACTGTTAAATTAAATAATTGCCGATCTCCAGGAAAATTCATTAAATCGTACGGTTGTACTGGTAATTTATCGGGAGTAATTTTTAATACATCATTAACATTGGAATGAGTTGCATACATGTCATTTAGATAGTCAAGTGAAGCGGATACATTAATTAAACCAAAACCAGATTTTAAAAATTCAACATCTTCTACATCGGAAAGGTCTCGAGCACCTTCTAATAGAGCAATTCTCGCAGTTTCGGGATTTATTGAAGGGTAAGCTTGTTTTAGAATTGCTAAAGCCCCAGCAACAACAGGGCAAGACATACTTGTCCCACTTAAAGGTAAGTAGTCTGAATCACCCGAAAAATCGAAATAATCTCCAACAAAGCGATATCTATCGGATATAATCGATTCTGGCGCTTCAGTAGAAATAATATTAACCCCTGGAGCAACAATATCAGGATAACTTAAATAAGATAATGAAGGACCCCAACTACTAAAATATGCTAAATGATTATTTCTATCTGAAGCTCCTACTGAGATAACATCTATGCCAGAAGCAGGAGATCCACCCGAAAAATAATCTGGACCAGAATTTCCCGCTGATGAAACACACATTACGCCGTTTTCTGTAGCATTAGCTAGAGTTAATGTTATAATATCACTTGCAATTGGATAATTATCACCAAAACTCATAGAAATAATATCAGCATTAGCTGTTTCAACAGACCATTCAATAGCGCTAATAATATCACCTTCTTCTAAACCCGAAAGACCTCCAGCCTTTGCATTAATCAAAGAAACGCCTGGAGCAACTCCTCTGTATAATCCACCTGAACTCCCACCATCACCACCTATGATACCTGCAACATGAGTTCCATGACCCACATAATCTTGGTATTCAGAAAAATTTTCTCCAGAAATAAAATTCCCACTTAATAATAAGTTTAAATCAGGGTGTTCGTATATTCCAGTATCAATCACAGCGACTCTTACGCCACTACCGTTGTATTTCAAGCTTTCTGCTCCTACAGCGGGTATCCACCAATTTGGATAGGAATCTTTATTTAACGCACTAGTTTTTGGAAATTGCTCTTGAAAAGAGGGTGAACTATAAAATCTTGATTTGTAAACCTTTTTTAAAACGGATTTATCTTCTAATAGTCCCTTTCTGGAAACTAATTCTTTTGGATTACATTCCATGTAAACGCCTGGAATAATATTATAGTTCTTAATTATTTCATACTCATCGAAAACAGAATCTATTAATTTAATTCTTTCTGATTTTGAGATTTCATCTTTAAATATGATTATAATCTTAATAAATGTCACATTACATTGTTGAGATGATTCTATAAAATTCAATTCTTTTATCAATAAGTCGTCAAATAGAGCATCTTTCCTATTTAAAGATATTATAGAATTGTATTTTTCATTAGTTACTTGATCTGAATTAGTAACAGATAATTCATTGAAACCCAATTCTAAATGGTGAAGATCACAGTGATTTGTATTTAATATTACACCACTTCCAAGAACAGGACTAACAACCGCGTTGATTATCAAAATATTTATTAGTAAAAAATTTGCTTTTCTCCAAAAATTTTTCATAGTCTTCAAATAATAAATCTATTATTTATTTTTTAGTTTAATAGTTCAAAAACCACAATTTTTTTTAAAAATCCATTATTATTAAAATCTACAGTTAATGATCTTATATGTGTCCGATAATGCTGAATTAATATTTTTTATATTTAAATGGGGCTGTGGATTAGTGGAAGATCGTTCGCTTGGCATGCGAAAGGCCGGGGGTTCAATAAACTGCGGGAATTACCCGCAATAGGGAAATCCCCCCAGCTCCACTTTTTATTTAATTTAAACTATTTTAAACATTATGTAGACGATAATTATATTTAAAAAGAAGGAAAAAATAGAATTATTTGGTCTTTTTTTGCTCGCGTATAAAAGTTCCAGGTTTATATACAATTATAATAATTAACACAGTAATTATTAGAAATATAGCAATGTAGATTATATTTAAAAATGATTGAATAGGAAATAGTCCTATTGATATATTCCACATACAATGGAAAATCATTACGGCAAGAACGCTCCCCCCAGTATTATTGTATAGCCAAGTGAATATAATTGCTAATATAATAGATTGAGCAACAAAAATTAAGAAGGGTTCACCATAGTGAGATGTTTTACTATAAAAAAGTGGCAAATGCCACACACCCCAAAAAAACCCAAGAATCAAACTGGATATAAGACTATTCCATCTTGTTTGGAGTTTCTCGAGAGCATAACCGCGCCACCCAAACTCCTCTTGAAAAGGTCCACCAAGAAAGAATATCCAAATTAAGTCTAAAACAATCATCCATGGTTGAGTATAATAAATAACATCAGGAATTGTCCCTGTGGAAAGGATTCCTAACAAAAAGCCTGCACACAAAATAACAGGGAACAAGAAGATAGTTGGAAGATACCATACCTTTTTGAATTTATAATGATATCCCTTTTTTAAGAGTTTTTTGACACCTACCTTCTTTTTTCTTAAATAAGAAAGAAGAAAAGAACTAAAAAATGGACCAAAACCTCCAATAATTAATATTACGCGTAATAATTCATAAGGTATTATTAAAACTCCAGCCAGATCTAAAACACCAAATAGCCAAAAACTCCAAGTCCAAATATAGGTAATTAAGAAAAAAAGTATGATATTTTTAAAATCAAATTTATTTACTTCATTCATTTTAATTCAAATTCAAGTTGTGATTAATACTAATCGTTTTGTAATTTAATCAAATCTATCTTCATTTGAATTTAATTTTTTCTATATTTTTTATTTTAATAACTATTTTTAAATTTCATAAAAAACCTAAAGGAAATCTTTTTAAAATTTAAAAATTCAATAATTAGTAATTTCGATTATAAATAGAATTAGGTTAAAATTACATTATGGAAAAAATAATCATCAAGAATACCAAAATTGTTGATGGAACGGGAGATCCTGCTTTTATTGGTGATATTTCAATAAAGAATTCGAAGATTACTTCTATTGGAAAGCTAAAAACAACTGCTGAAATAGAGATAGATGGCTCTAATCTAATAACATGCCCGGGTTTTATTGATCCCCACAGTCACGTTGATTTTTCCTTTCTATACCTTCCCTTTTGTCATAACTTTATTATGCAAGGGATTACTACTGCTGTTGGAGGAAATTGTGGTTTATCTCAAGCACCAAAAGAAAGACTTAGTTTTAAACGTTGGCTATCTCAGGTTGAAAGGAAGAAAATATCAATAAATTACGTTCCTTTGGTAGGTCATAATACCATAAGAACAACTGTAATGGGCGATGATTTTAAGAGAAACGCAAGTAAAACTGAGATAGAAGAGATGAAAAAACTGGTTGAAGAAGCTATGCAAAGCGGGGCTTTTGGTTTTTCTTCAGGATTAGATTACGATCCCTCAGAATATTCGAACATTGAAGAAATAATTGAGTTAGCAAAAGTAGCGAAAAATTATGGTGGTATTTATACTACGCATCATAGATTTAATCAAAGTCAATGGGCTACTGAAGATAAGAATCTATGTGGTTATGGTTTTTTTCATGGACAAATTGAGGAAGCTTGGGTTGGCCGATATCGAGGATTAAAAGAAGCAATAGAGATTGGAAAAAAAGCAAATATTCCAGTACAAATATCTCATCTTGTAAGTGTTTATCCTTCACCTCAACCTCATCCAGGTTTTCTTGATGCTGAAGCGGCTAAAGCTACTCTTATGATTCTTAAAGAAGCTATAGATAATGGACATGATATTAGTTTTGATGTGATAGTATCTAACAATAGTATTGGAGCTCGAGCTTTGATAATAAATGAATTTTTATTAACACGACTTCAAACTTTAGGATGGTTACGAGAATTTAATAAAAAAGAATTTATAGAACAGATAAAAGAAAAAGCTATTCGAGAAAAAATTAAAGAGCAACATCAAAAAGGAGAATTAAAGTTAGGAATGATTCACACTAAAGCAGATCCATATTGGATGAGAAAATTTAAAATATTGATATGTAAAAATGAAACCTATTTAGAAAAGACAATTGATGATATTGCTATTAAACAAAATAAACATCCACTTGATGTAATTTTTGATATAATAATTGAAGATCCAGATACAGAATGGGCTCAAATAGGTGACGATAGAGCTGTAAACGAATATAGTTTACCTGTTTATTTGAAATCACCTTTTGGTATGCCATGTACTGATGGAGGGATATTACCACCTGTGAATCTTTCAGAAGAAAGAATGGAAATGCTTAAAAAAGTTATTCCGGAAGAATGGCATAATGCTCTAAATATTCCTATTCATTATGGGATGTATGCAAATTATATAGATGTATTTGTAAAAAAAAAAAAGGTCTTATCTCTTGAACAAGCGATCAAAAAAGCAACTTCAGATGTTGCTCGTCGATTTGGATTGAAAGATAGAGGGATTCTTAAGCCAAATAAGTATGCAGATATTTTAATTTTTGACTATAATAAAATTAAAATGACTGGAGATTTCTTAAATCCAAGACAAGCTCCTGAAGGAATAAAATATGTTTTAGTAAACGGACAGCTTACTTATAAAAATAATAACCATACGAACGTAAAAGCAGGAAAGATTTTGCGACACATAAATGAATGAATTAAAAAAAGAATAAGTCAAAACTTCCAATTAAGTCAAAAAAAACAAAATATTTATTATAACTCCTTTTTTAATAATCCTAATTTTAAATTACAATAATTAGGATTTTTATGCAATCAAATACAAAATTTAAGCGATCTTATACTTTTATTTTTATCTTCTTTTATTTAATTGAAGGATTCGTTCAAGGAATTCCTATACTCGTTTTTCCACCGTATTTAACAAAGGTTCTTGGAGGAAGTTATAGTATTCCTCTTTGGATAATTGTTATGTCTATAGGTAATTTACCGTGGGCTATAAAAATGATTGTCGGTCTTTTTAATGATAAATGGGGTTCAAAAAAATTTGGAAGACGATTTCCATGGATAATTAGTTTTGGCGTGTTCTGTGCGATTTGGTGGTTTATTTTAGCGATATTTTTACCAACAGATAATACCATCTATTCTGTCTTGGCTTTATATTATTTTATGATAATGTTAGGTATGGCATTTGCAGATACAGCATTAGATGGATTAATTTTAGATATTGTACCTAAAGAAAAGCTCGCAAGAGTTCAGGGATATACTTGGGCTATGTTATTACTCGGGATGGGAGCAGGTGGTATGCTTTTAGGGCTTATATTTATTGGATTGAATTTGGAATCATTTTTATTTATGTTGACAGGTATTTTGGTACTAATTTCATGCGCTATTCCTTATTACATTAAAGAAGATAGAATTGGTTTAAAAGAAATTGAAGCAAAAGAATGGAGTGAGGATTTACTTTCAGTAATTACTAAAAAGAAAAATTGGAAACTATTCATTTACTCATTTGCTGGCGCTATACAAGCAGTAACATTACTGGAATTTTTTAAGTATGTAATATTAATTACTATAGGCGCGATTAGTGTTGATGATACTATATTATCTCTGCAAGGTGGGACGAATCCAACGGCTTATCTCGCATGGAGTTCTATTTTTTATCTTTTTAATGGAGTTGGTGTTGTTATTGGTTCTATTATTGCTGGAAAATTGGGTGATAAGAGTAGGAAAAAAACGGTTACAATCTTTTATTTAATATATATTCCATTCAGCTTAGCAAGTATTGTACCATTCATATTCGTCTTTGGATTAATTCCTGGTTTAATTTTTGGTCTTCTTGGAATAACAATATTTGGAATTCTTCAAGGAGCATTAGTAGTAGCTAACCAAACTATTCGTGGAGACATTTCCAAAAATTATTATCCAAATCTAAAAAGTACATTCTATGCATTACTTATTTCATTTGCTAACGGAGGTCAAAATGTTGGAACAATAATAGGTGCTGCAATATTATCGGCTCTTGCATTATTATCCATAAATTACAACATGATCTATTTTGTAATATCTGCATGCTGTGCTCTTAGTTTATTAATAAGCTTCTTAATCTTTAGAACAATCGATCCAAAAGATTATGAATTTAGTCATTTATATGAAAACATTGAAGATAATAAATGAATAAAAGGATTTTAAACAAAATTTAAGACTACTTCTTTTTTTTAATTACTGATCACATGTTTTTTGATATTTTCAGAATGTTCCTCAAATATTCAAAATTTTTTCTTGAAATCGGGATTTCACGATGTTTTTAATAAAGTTTATACATGAAAGTATTTTGTATTTTTGGCTATAACTAATGAATAAAAATTTATAGTAAAAATATTAATATATTATT
>JAUWHC010000408.1 GCA_030606095.1 Promethearchaeota archaeon
GTTTCGGTTTGTTTTTTTCCAGCAAACAAGTGAGCCTCGTCAAGTAGTAAGTAAAACGGAGGAATTCTTCTACCCGTACTTGCTTGATATAATTTTTTGAGAAGCTTACCAGCAACCATTTCTTGTACGTTTAAATCCATACCTCTCATATTGATAATTGTACATAGATGTGGGGCAACAATATCAGTGGGATCTAACGAAAATAAATATTCTACGTCGATATCTCCTCCTTTGTTAACGCTTAAATCAGAATATTCGATAATGCTATTCACAAATTCGCTTTCTTCTTTAGCTCCTTCACTATCTTCACTTTCTCCCGCAAGTACTTTCAAGCTCCCGTATTCACCGTGTCTGTCTAAGATTACGAGTGGAATACCTTTTTTCATAAACTCCTCGCACAGTACACCCATCGTATACGACTTTCCACTACCAGACTTCCCTGTAATGAATATTCTTCCAAAATTTTTCACTAATAAGTTAACTTCAAATGGATAGCCTATCAGCTTTCCAAGAGAGACGGATTCTTCGGGCAAGTTATAAATTCCTAATAATTTAGTAATTTGAATTTCAGATGCACGATAAACTTCTGAACCTATCTCAAAAGGTCTCTTTGGTCTATCTCCACATACCTTCAGATCCGCAAGCATCCCTTTTGATTCGCTCCATAACTTCTGAATGTTTAGCACATAGCAAGCTCTTATTCCCTCTTCGTCCTTATCTCCATAGATTACAAAATAAGAATTCCGCTCGATTGTTGGGTCAGAAAATTGTACTTGTACCGAGTGTGTGGTGGTTTTCCCTAATAAATTCCCCACTTTATCTTCTTTTACTTGCTTATTGTAGTTTTCTTCGTCTGACATTTTGAATCACATTAATTTCGATTCTTTTGTATTATATGTAAATTCATATATATTAATTATATCTACTTATTTTCTACAATTTAAAAAAGGTATTTAAACTTTTATAAATCCAATTATTATTTCCTATGTTTTTCGATAAATTATGCTCTTTTTTTTCATCCGAATGGGTTTGTACGATTCTTTTGTTCTATGTAGACCAAGAACGCCTAAATCTTACTCTCGATTAACGAACATGGCATTCTTTAAACTACTTTTTAAAAACCAATTGCCAATCGCTTGATATGCACCTTCATATTCCATATGCGCTTTCTTAATATGTATTACGATCGTATCCGAATTTAACATTTCGCCTTTTGTTCCAAACATTCGTCGCCTTCACATTCTCTAAGAATACACCACTCCAATTGAAGTTTCTTGCACATGGTAACTTCGACTTCCGTTAATATCTCAAAATCATAATCGTAATAATAAAAGAAGTAGCTTTATTCTTTAATTTTATAAATTTTTTTGAAGGTTCGCAATTTTTTTTTTCAATTTTTTGATTCGAGATTCATTTCCAGTAAGGTCTTGAGCATTATTTAGAATTTTTAATCCTTGTTGATAATAATCAATAGCTTTAACGTAATCCTTTTTTTTCTCAGTTTTTTCTCCTACTTTTAAGGCATACTCTAGTTCCAATTCTTTTATCTTTTTATCAAGTTCTAAAATCATAAATGATATTCTCCCTACTTCCTCTTTATAATCAAAACCAGATGCTAAATAAAGAGCCATTTCATATTCCTTCTGTGCTTCTTTATAAGCTAATCCTTTTTCGGCAGTTTCAGCTTTTCGTATGAAAGAAAGTATGGATGAATTAATTTCTTCTACGCTCATATGCTTTGCTTTCTCTTTCAATTCATCTATAGCATCATTATTAGAAATTATCGAAGAAATTAATTCATTATTAGCTATTCTTACCGCTCGTGATTCTTGAAATTTACCAATTGCATCTTCAGCAGTTTCAATTGTAGTAGGGATAATTATTTTTTTTTCTATAAGTTGATACACTTCATAAAGTATCTTATTTGAGTCTATCCGAACTATTTTTTGAACTTCATCGATTAAGTTGATAATAAAAAAGAATGATTTTGAAGCTAGCAATAATTTTGCAAAATTAATTATTGCTTTTTGGATAGGATTTTTTTGAATTAAATCTAATTCGTCCGGTAATAATGTGTGCGTTAGAATCATGGGAAAAACTAGTTTAACATTAAAAGTGTCGGTGATGTAATCAACAGTATCTTCGAAATGCTTCATCCCTTTTCTTATATGTGCCCCAATTTTATCAAGATATCTTCTTTCGTATTCGCCTAAAAAGTCAGTTACAAGAGTTTTCAAGCTATCAGAAGCTTTATTATCTAAAACTAAACAGATTCGAATAAATTGGCCATTTTTGAGTAAAATATTGAATGTTTCGTATTGAAATTCATAAAATTGACCGCTTTTTCCATGATTTACATATCCATTAGAGGTACTACTAGATTCTGAAAACGTGATATTTGCTTGGATAAATCCGGTTAGTAATTCAGTATTTATACCCGCTCCTGAAATCGGATAATCAATTAGAGCTAACCCAGATTCTTTAGCCATTAATAAAATGTATTTTATGTTCAAAACATCTAAAAATTTCTGCCATATTAGGTCCTGGAACATTTGAATACGTTTTTCTTCAGAATCAATAATCGTGAATTTCAAGTTATAATCAAGATTTAAACCAAATTTTTCTAGTTGAGCTTTAACACACTCCTTACAGAAATCTGGATACCTCTCACAATTATTTTTATCCGTTCCACAATCAAATCCAATAGGGCTAATCTGAAAATATACCATTTAAATCCTATGATCTTATATTCCTAATACTAAATTAAAAGGAGATTATAAAAAAATATTTCTATTAATTTGTTTTTATGTTCTATCCCCACAATCATATAATAATTTCAAAATTTTTTAACCTTTTTAAAATATTGTTCGAAATAATAATAAAAAATAATTA
>JAUWHC010000417.1 GCA_030606095.1 Promethearchaeota archaeon
TATTGGCGGAGGAAATATAGGTCTTTGCTTTTTAAATTATTTGGTTAGTGAAAGAGATCCCAATTATATAGTTGTAATTGAACCTCAAAAATTTTTAAGAGAAAAAGCTAAAGAAATGGGCGCAACAGAATCGTTTCCCCCAACCATGATTAAAATTAAAAAATTTATTAAAAAATTTGGTAAACCTTCTTTTATATTTGACTGCGCAGGAAACGAGCGATCTTTACTTATGGCAATTGATTTAATAAAGCGTGGAGGAACTGTATTATTAGAAGGTGTACATAAGGGGAGTATTTCCTTCCCTATGTTTTTAATAAACTCTAAAGAGGTATGCTTGAAAGGAGTTCTTGGACATGACCGAGACGATATACTTATGTCTTTAAAATTTTTTGCTCAAAATAAGATAAAAGCAGAAAAGCTTATTTCCCACGTAATACCGATACAAGATATACAACAAGCATTTGAAAAATTCCTTGATCCGGGCGAAAGAAAATTTATCAAAATAGCAATTAAATTATAAGCTCAAAATCTTAAAATTAAAAAGTACCTAAGAATAACAATGTTGTTATATTATTTTAAGAGCATATTTAGCTATCATTTCAAAAGATTTCTCGACATTTTTGCCATTCTTAGCTGATGTATGAAAAATTAATTTAGCATTTATTCTTATTCCTACGATTTCTACATCGTTTTCAGAAATGTCTGAATTAAGATCTGATTTATTAGCTAGTAAAATTATTGGAACCTCAGCACAATATTTTTTAATATCTGGACTCCAAAATTGCACTATTTGTTCAAAAGTATTTCTTCTAGCGAGATCTCCAACAATCAAAGCACCATGAGTCCCTCTATAATACAAATGTCTCATGTTTATCCATTTTTCTTGGCCAGCTATATCCCAAATTTGAATTGAGACTTTTTTATCTGAGTTTAAATCTAATTTTTTAATAAACATGTTCGTACCTATTGAAGCTCGATAATCTTTAACAAAGTGACCAGAAACGAATTTTTTTACTAAACTCGTCTTACCGACTCCAGCTTCTCCAATTATTATTACTTTAATACGATAAACCATATTTTTTCAAAATTTTTTATTAAATCTTTATATTTTTTTAACAATTTACATAATAAAAAATAGTAAATACTATATTTATTAAATCCTAAATTAAAAAGTAATTATAACTCTTTGAAATATTCGAGATGAGATAGTAATGAAAACGGGTATAGTATATGATTCCATATATTTAGAGCATCGAATTGGCGTTCATGTTGAAAGCCACGAAAGACTGATTGGTATTATGGATTTTTTAAAAGATGAAAAGGTGTTGGAAAATCCTAATTTCGAATTAATTCAACCTAGAAAAGCTACTACCGAACAAATTAAATATGTCCATCAAGAGAGTTTAATTAACGAAGTTAAAGAAGTTAGTGAAATAGCTCAAGCTACTGGAAATATTCAACAACTTGATATGGATACAGCAGTATCTGCTAAGACTTATGAAGCTTCTTTATATAGCGTTGGAGGTAATTTAACTGGAATCGACGAAATTATAGAAGGTAGGGTAAATAACGTATTTGCAGCAGTTAGACCTCCAGGACATCACTCAAACGCCTATAAATGTTCAGGTTTTTGTATATTCAACAACATTGCTATCGCTACAGAATACTTATTTAGAGAAAAAAGTATAAATAGGGTTGCAATAATTGATTGGGATTGTCACCATGGAAATGGGACTCAAGATATTTTTTATAATGGCTCTGAAAATGGAGATGTCGTAATATTTAACTCTCACCAAGATGGTAGAACATTATATCCTGGCAGCGGTTTTCTTAACGACATAGGATCTGGTAAAGGTGAAGGAAAAATAATAAATTACCCTATGCCTCCAAGAGCTGCCGAAGATATTGTAATGTTATATTTCGAAGAAATAGTAAACCCAATATGTCAAGAATTTAAACCAGAATTTATCTTGATTTCTGCTGGGTTCGACACTCATTGGACAGATAGATTAACCAATATGGGATGGACAATTCAAGGACCCGCGACTTATCTAAAAAGCATAAAGACTATGGCAGAAGAATATGCAAATGGAAGAATTTTAATTACATTAGAAGGGGGATACGAGATCGATAAACAAGCAAAAGCGGTATATAATTGTTTGCAAGTGCTTAATAATAATGATGAAAACTTAATTGAAGAAAACCCTAGACAATCTGGTGAAGAAGTTTTAAATTATGTAAATAACAAATTAATCCCCGATTTAAAAGAACATTTAAAACCCTATTGGAATTGCTTTTAATTTTTAAAGTTCCTTTCAAAAAATAATACGCCTTTGTGCTATAATTTAAACTAAAATTTTTAAACTAAATCCACTATTAAAGTTACAAACTATAGTAATTTTTATATTTAAACAATAAGAGAAGATAATTATGTCGGAAGAATATGAAAGAGATGACGAAGATGAATATAAGCCACGTCCCCCTCCTCCAGTTCAACCTCCATCAATGCCTCCACCAACAGTACCTCCACCAACAGTACCTCCACCAACAATAACCCAGCCACCGGTAGCTCCCATTTATCAACCGGAACCTACTATTCCTAGTGGTCCTTCCCAGGCAGATTATAACATGATAATGACTCAAGTTCAAGAGAAAGATAGAACACTCAATGAACTACAAAATCAGGTAAATGAAGTTAATGCTCAATACGCAAATTTAAACGCTCAATTTTTAGATAAAGATAATCAAGTAAAACAATTAACTGGACAAGTTCAATCTCTTCAAACAACAATAGAAAGTT
>JAUWHC010000174.1 GCA_030606095.1 Promethearchaeota archaeon
CAATATCAGATACCGCAATGGACGGATTTATTCTTGATATTTGTCCTAAAGAGAAGTTGGGGCGTACTACAGGAACAGTTTGGGCGTTTAGATCGTTAGGAATAATTTTTATCGTTATGATATTCCTATCGAATCTTGCGTTAATCCCTTTCTTATTATTGGACCGCAAACAATACGAGTATAAGTTAAAAGAAGAAGTTGAAGGAGAGTATATAGCATCTACCTAAGAAGCATTAAATTCTTAAATATAATTCTTTTTAATTTCTTTTCATAAGATTTTTAACTTTTTATAAATGAAGTAATACAAATTTTAATTCTCTAAAATTAATCTGGTGTTTAAAATTAATCTAAAATACGCTAATAGAATTAACAGATTACCGCCGTATATTTTCGTTGAGATTGAACAATTGAAAAATGAAAAAAAAAAGCAAGGAATTGACTTAATATCATTAGGCATCGGAGATCCAGATTTAACAACTCCAGATTTAATTCTAAACGAAATGATTAAACAAGTACGATATCCAGAAAATCAAAATTATCCAACTAGTATGGGTGAACAAGATTTTAGAGAAGCAGTTCAGAGATGGTATAAAGTAAGATTCAACATAGAATTTGATGCGGATAATGAAGTAAGTAATTTAATTGGGGGAAAAGAAGGTATAGCCAATATAGCAAGAGCTTTTGTTAACCCGGGAGATATTGTGTTGTGTCCTAGCCCAGGATATCCTGTTTATGAAAACGGTGCTACTAAATTATGCGATGGAGAACCATATCTAGTACCGTTATTAGAAGAAAATAACTTTCTGCCGGAATTTGAAACCATAGATACTAGTATTCTTAAAAAAGCGAAATTGATGTATTTGAATTACCCCAACAATCCAACTGGAGCAATTGCACCTAAAGCGTTTTTAAAAAAAGCAGTGGACTATGCTGAAGATTATAATTTTATTATTGTTTATGACAATCCTTACTCTGAGTTCACTTTTGACGATTATATTGCCCCCTCTCTCTTACAAATAAACCAAAATCACATAGAACTTAATAGCGCATCAAAAATATTTTGTATGACGGGATTTAGGTGTGGTTGGGCAGTTGGACATGAAGATATAATTAAGGGAATTAGAAAAGTAAAATCTCAAATTGATTCTGGAAGCCCAAGGTTTATTCAAAAAGCAGTCATTAAAGGCTTAAACGAATACACATCTGAAAAAAAACCCAAAATTGTAAAAGAAATTATAGAAACATATGAAAAAAGGCGAGATGCGTTAATAAAGGGTCTCAATGAAATAGGGTGGAAAACTGAAAAACCAAAAGCAACTTTTTATGTATGGTCTCATATTCCTGAAGGAGAAACTAATAGTATGGATTTCGTAAAGAAACTGATAGATGTTGGAGTAGTTCTCACTCCTGGAGCGGGATTTGGTAAGTTTGGAGAAGGTTTTGTAAGATTTGCATTAACTCAACCAATCAATAAAATAAAAGAAGCTTTAGAAAGAATAGAAAAAATAATTAATTAAAAAAGAATTTAAAGTTATTTAGATAAATTTTGATATTTTTTTCTCAGATAAGCCATTCTTATCTGATCTTCGCTTTCAATTACACCAGGAGAGGCATCTGAGACATCAATCATCATCATTAGGGGGGCATTATCAGAATTCCAATCTTTATAATACTCTAATATCATTTCAGGTTCTATTTTTCCGGCCATTTCTTTTTTTCACCTCCTTTTTATAATTTAAATTTTTACGCAGAAAATTAAAACCCCATTCCACCTTTTTCTAAAAAATTGAGAAAGTATTACACTAAGAGAATAAATCCAAACAATTCAAAAGAAAAAGAGTAAGAAAAAGGATTTATTCTCTTCATAATACTGTAACAGTGGGAATATTGGCTCTCTTGCAGCCAGCCCATGTACTAGTAGTATTATGTCGTGAAAAATTCATTATTGTAAGAATAAAACGAGTGTACACTAATAAATATTGTGGGTTTTTTTTCCCATCTGTTTTGATATTAATGTTTTGCTTTGTCATTTTTGTCAAGAGCAAGATTTCATAATTCTTTAAATCAATTGAACCATAAATTAATTTATAAGAATAAAATGGAAATTCTTAATTCTTATTATAAATTGAGACCGATGGATAAAAAAATTGTACTAGTAGGCGCGGGTAGTACCTCATTTGGGCCTTCTACTTTCTTAGATCTTTATCAAAGCGATGTGCTAAGCGGATCAACCGTTGTCTTACACGATATCAATAAGGACCACTTAGAAATCATTTTTGAGTTAATAGAAGCTGAAAATAAGATCCATAATAATAAATTCAATGTTGAACACACCACAAACCGCAAAAAAGCTTTGAAAGGAGCAGATTTCATTATTAGTTCTATCGAAGTTGGAGACCGTTTTAAATTGTGGAGAGAAGATTACGAAATTCCTAGAAAGTATGGGTCTACTCAGATATTAGGAGAATGTGGTGGCCCTGGAGGGACTATGCATGCTTTTAGGGTTATTCCTCCAATAGTAGAAATTGTGAAAGCCGTTGAGGAAATATGTCCCAATGCGTTTTTCATTAACTTTTCAAATCCCATGGCTAGAGTATGCTTGGCAATCAAAAGAACGGCTCCAAATCTTAAATTCGTAGGACTTTGCCATCAAATCGGATTTCTTAATTATCACCTACCTATAATGATGAAAAAGAAATTGGATAATTTAAAGTTAAAGCCGTATGGATTAAATCATTTTGGGTTTTTAATGGGGCTCGAGGAATTAGCTAGCGGTAAAGATTTAATGCCAGAATTTAATAATAAGGCAAAGGAATACTTTAAACAACAAGAAGGGAGGTTTGAATTTTCTACCTTAACTTTTGAGGTTTATAAAAGATTTAGCTATTTTCCCTATGTGGGTGATAATCATCTCGGTGAATATTTACAATTCGGAGAAGAATTCACTGAAACTCAAGATATGATCGATTGGATTAATTATGCTGATAAACACGGGAAAAGGAGGTATAAACGCGTTCTAAGAAACTACAAACGCCTTAAAGAAGGGAAGTATCCTAAGAAAGGAATGCTCTCTATGGGATCTTCTGGAGAAAGAGCAATCCCTATTATTGAAGCAATAATTACCGATGCAAATACTTATGAGAGCGCTGTAAACATTCCAAATGATGGGATCGTTGAAAATTTACCTCAAGACCTCGTTGTCGAATGTCCAGTTAAGGTGGATAAAGATGGCGTACATGGAGTCAAATGGGGGATGCTACCAAAAGACATTGCTGCAATACTTAGAATTGAAGCGACTATTCAAGATTTATGCGTTGAAGCCATTTTAAAGAAGTCAAAAGATATAGCAATAACAAGTTTAGCTGTTGATCCAAATGTGGGAAGTTTTGAAATTGCGGAAAAAATTTTTACCGAAATAAAATCTAAGAGTAATTACTACGATTATTTTGTATAATCAAGTGACATAGTTTATTAAACAAAATTTAAGTGAAACATATTTTCTTCCTTTTTCTAATAATTATTTAAAAGAATAATATTTTTTTTAGAAATATCAATAAATTTTTGTTTCATATAATGGTGTTAGAGTGTGAGGTTCAAGACTATCAAAAGTACATAGTTTGAGAAATTACGGTTTTACACTAATTTTTAAAGCTTTACGAGTAAAATGTAGATTTTACCAGTGAATTATATCAATACATTTTTGTATGATTATTACCTTATGCTAGCTCATGGATTCTAATGCTGTAAAAAAATCTGAAATTAAATACGAAAAAGCTACAAATATTCTTTGGAAATTGTGGTGGTTTTGTTGGTATTTATTAATTGTCCCTACAGGTATTACGGCATTAGGTTATTTCATATTTCTATTTATTAGCAATTATGACTTTTATATTTCGTTAGGATTTTCTGTCCTCACATTTATTTTTTCGTTACTATTTTTTTATAAATTTTATGATAAATATAGAAATGATCCCGTATTTCTTAATCAAACCAACAATCCTACCTCAAGGATTCATATTTTATTCTTAATAACTATCTTTTCTTTAATTGTAACTCCCATTTTCGTGTTTATTACTCCTCTAGATTACTCTTTTGAATTATTACCTTTAATTTCTTTTTGTGTGCTCTATTTTATAGTTTTTTACTACTACTATTTCAAACCTATAGACTTCTTTAACGCCTCTGAAGGCGAATTCAAGCACTCAATTAGCTTTTCTTTAGCATCCAAACAATTTTACAACATTATCATAGTCCTTAATTTTATTATTCATATTTTATTTCTCTCTTTCCTATTTAATACAAAGATTTCGTGGTTATTCGCACTCATAACAAATATTTTTTTTTATTTCATCACATTAGTATCTACTAAAAATATACGCAAAATAATTAATGATTCAATCAAGGAGAATAAAATATTTTTAAAAGAATTGATTATCTTTCATAAAAAATACTCAATTTCAATTCTTAGCTTAGTTTTCGTTCTGTTAATCCAAATGCCTTTTGATATAATTGGAGTTTATAGTTTTAATGGGATAACTCACACGCTTTTTGAATTAATAAATGCTTTCTTTCTATCCATAATGTTCTTTCTAATTTATTTGAAAATTAGAGTATATCTCGTTTTTTATTATAAAAAATTTCTTTTGAGGTTATCCCAAGAATGAAATCTGATAAAGCTGAGGATAGTTTGCCTGAAGAGTTCGGTAAATATCAGAAGTTAAATCTAATTTTATCAATTTTAATTTTAGGGTTTATTATTTTATTCTCGTATTTGGTAAATTTTCCGATTCTTATCCTATTCTCGCTACTGATTTTAATCGTTGTCTCGTATTATGAGCAGAAAGCAAACTATTGCCCAAAAAAATACAGTAAATACATTTTTTTAATTAACTCTACGGGAATTTTTGCGACAATTGTTTTTTGGTTTGTGCCTTTGCCATTAAATATTCAAATTATAATACTGATTATAGGATTATACTTAATCTTAGAAGTTTTTGCGACAAGAGGTTATTTCGTTAAAGAGAATGTTTTAATTGCTCAACATATTTTAGCTGTTTCTAGTTTTATCGCGATAATTTACTCGTTTTTCGATATTTTTTCTTTTATTTACATTGATTTTACAACAGATCCTATTCTAATATTTTTTTCAAAATTTTTACTACATACTTTAACGGTTCTATCATTAACTTTAGTCTCTTTTTATTACCTCTATGTGCGACACTTTCGAAAACATCCATGGGATAATTTTAATAGATGCATGATAATATTAGTTCTATTAATAGAATTAACATCATACATCGTAATTAATCTTAGAAATTATTTCTCATTAAACCTATTTTTATTTAGTAATGGATTAATTTTGTCAACAATCTTATTTCCAGGTATTTTTTTGATATTTACTTTCATTAATTATTTGATTGGCGTTTTCTCATCAAGAACAACTCTTTCATATAGTTACTACTCATGTTGGGGTTTAATGCTGACTATTGGTCTTTCAATTATGTTTATTTTTGTAAGTAATCTGACAATTGTAATTTCCATTTTATTATTTTTCTCAATCTCTTCATATTACATATTGAAATTTGGGCAGAAAATAGAAAAAATAAGCGAAAGTTCAATAGTTAAGTTTACTCGTATTAATTCTTATTTTATTTTTATAGAGCTATTTTTCCTATTATTTTCTATATTTATTTTCATATTTGATTTGTTTTCATATTTTGCACCAATCGATGACATTATTATTTCAGCATATATGTCATTTATTGGAATAACCTTTCTAAATAACATAATTTTCAAGAAAAAATTAATCTCAGAATCGAACAGAGTTGTAATAAACGAGCTTTCTTTAATACTTACATCCGTTTTAATCTTTTATTACTCTTTTCTATTTTTTCTAGGTTCTTTTTGGATTCTTATTTTTCCTTTTTTATTCTTTAGTATTTCATTTTATTTACCCCTTAAATATATACTAGATAAAACAACCCACCAAACCTTTATAAAAAACTTAATAAAGTTAAACAGTGTGGTATTAGGTGCGTCATTACTCCTTATTCCAACGATATTTAGCTTGCAATTAGTGTTATTAGGGTACGATTTCCATCTAATTAATGTCGCTAATTTTACATTATATATTTTTTATGGACTTTTAGTTTTTATTCATTATTTTTTAAGACAACTCAAAATTAGAGAAAAAAGAAGAAAACTAATAATTAAATTACAGATTATCATTGGATTTATCGTTGCAGGTACCACCATGTTCTACTATCCATATGTCTTGTTTAAAGACACTTCGTATTTAATAATTTTTCC
>JAUWHC010000159.1 GCA_030606095.1 Promethearchaeota archaeon
CCTTCAGCTCCTGCTATGTTTTCGATGGCAGCAACTAGATGTTTTCACGAATTTGGCTGGACAAAAGAAGATTTAGCGCGTGTAGCTGTGAAGAACCACGATAACGGTTCTTACCATCCAAAAGCGCATTTTCGAAGTAAGATCACGATTGACCAAGTAATGAAAGCACCGATGATCGCTGACCCTCTCGGTCGCTTTGACTGCTGCGCGATGTCAGATGGCGCGGCTGCGTTAATATTGACTACACCAGAGCTTGCGGAAAGTTATGCTCACGCGGACGATTATATATTAGTTAAAGCAAACGCTATATCGTGTAGAACTAACTTTCCATGGTATATTCCTTCTAACGGCCCTGGGGCGGATTTCACATCTTTTCCTGCGACCGTTAAAGCAGCCGAATACGCATATAAAGAGGCAGGTATTACAAATCCAAGAAAGGAAATCGATTGCGCGGAGGTTCACGATTGTTTCACGATAACGGAGCTTATAAATTGCCAAGACTTACAATTCTGCGATCGTGGTATGGCTCCTGAGGAGCTAAAGAATGGAACGTTTAATTGGGATGGGGAGATTGCGGTTAATCCTTCTGGTGGACTAAAATCTTTTGGTCATCCAATTGGATCAACTGGTTGTAGAATGCTTCAAGAGATTACCAAGCAACTTCAAGGACGAGCTGAGGGGAGACAGGTTCCCGATGCGAAGCTAGGTTTATGTCATAATCTCGGTGGAGCATTCGCCGTCTGTTCCGTCACAGTTTTAGGACAAAGAGATTAAATTTAATTTTTTTTTTATTTTTTTTCTATATTCATAATTCAATTCTTTCTGATTACATCTCAACTTTTCATTTTAGACACAATAAGTATTATATGGTTATAAAAAAATTAGTAATATTGACTAAAATGAAAAAAATCGCTTGGAAAAGTCTTATTATATGCTTAATAATTAGCAGCATGATATCTAATATAGGAAATTTTCTTCAGAATTTTGAAGCGTATGATCAAAATTACCCGTTAGGTTTATCAAATTCCAATTCTTGGTCAAAAATCGTAAAAGATGGAGGAAGTCTCTTTGAGCCTTATTGTGAATTAGTTAATGGTTCTCTATATATTATCGGAAAGATGTCTTTAGAGGATAACCCCAATAAATACTTATATGTATCGAATTTTAATACATCAGGAATTAAAGAGTGGGAACTTTCTATTAAATTAGACGATTATTGCTATATCTCTTACCTCTTTGACAATGATAATAATTTATTTATTTTAAATATAGATTATTCTTCATCTAAGATATTACTTATAAAAATAAATTCTTCAGGGGCGCTTCTTTTTTCAAAGGAACTTAGTCTAGACCAATATATTAGCCATGCTTCTTTAATTTTAGGTGAAAATAATTCCCTGCTAATTTTCGGTCATTATTTTTATCCTTATCCTGGGAGATTATTTATAATGAAATTTAATAATGCTGACCAATTCTTATGGAACACTTCAATTTACCTCGATGGTTATTCTCCTAATATCGTAAAAGATTCCGGATATAACATGTATCTTTATTTTAGCAACAATTCTATATTTAACTTGGCTAAAATTAATAGTTCAGGGGCTATAATATGGCAAATGGGTTTAGAAAATAAAATTCAACTATTAATGGTAGATTCTGATAATAATTTATTTATCATGGGAGACAAGAGTTATTCCACAGGATATATTCTTAAATTAAATAGTACTGGGAATCAAATCAAGGAGATTCTAATAGAAAATTTCAGAGCCTCTGATGGAGAAATTTGGTATTTGAATGATTTATATGATTTATTGGTATTTAATAAGTATTCTATGTCAATTTTATGTTATGATTTAAATTTAGATCTAAAATGGAGCTTTTCATTATCCGATAATATTTTTGCCCATTTTAATCTTCGGACCTATCTAGCTAAGGATTCACACGACAATGTTTACATCATCCAAAATAATGCGATAGGAAATATTAATTTAGTTAAAATTAGTAGTACAGGTGAATTTCTTTCAAGAATTATTTGGGGTGGTATTTTTTTTGTAACACCAAGATCTCTGGTTATAGATTTAGATAATAATATCTATTTTATTTGTAATTGCGAAGATTATGATATTTGGAGAGTCCGTTATAGATACACCGTATTAGTTAAAAATCCTTTAAATGGGGGGACTCCTCCCAAACCCAGAAGAAGGGATTTGGACATACGCGACTATTTTCTCTTCAGCGTCGTAGGTATTGCATGTATAATTTCTCCAATAGCATTATTATCGATATTAAGAAGTAATAAGAAAAATAAGAAAAAAATTAGTTAATTTGTTTAAAAAATGATTGCAGGCAAATAAGCTAAGAAACCAACGAGAAAAGAAATAACATTCGCAGAAAAGGTCTTTCTAAGTATAAACTTTGACGATATTTCTACATCTCCTAATCTTTGTAATTCCATTCTTAAAAGATACGATTCAATTAAAACAACTCCAATCTCTATGAGAAATATGTAAAACCAAAAGAATAGCAAGAAATATATATAGAAAAAATAGGCAAGGATTTGTGTTAGAGGAAAGGTAACAAGATTAATTCTTAAAAATAATCCATAATGGCTTCTCGAGACAGACTCAAATCTATGTTTTTTAAAAAATTTTGAATTAAAATAAGCGTACTCTACCCGTGCCCCTATAAAAAACATGATTATTAACAGGGGGACAGTAAAAAAGGGATTCTCAAACAATATATCAACTGATCTCACCACAACAGGATTTCCATAAACTTTCTGAGTAAATACAGAACACAAAAATACAAATATCCCTATAACTAAGAAGATTGATTTCCTTTTCACATTAATAATTTAGACATGGAAATTTAAATACTCATTGGTTCTCAAGTAATGCTTCCCAAAATTGAATTATAATATCTTTTAAATTCAACAATCTTAGAATTATAAAAAACCTTAAAATATAAAATTATAAATTTAATATTTTCTCTATAATTCATGAAAGTTATTAGGACTATGAGTGATAATCAATGACAACAATAACAATTGATGATGAGACAAAAGAAGAATTGCTTAAAGTAGCAGCTCATTTTCAAATTCAGAAAAAAGAAAAGATAGATTATAATACGACCATCAAATTTTTAATCAGTAACTATTTTATGAAAAAAGATAAGAAAGATAGAAGGAAATTTAGAAATGCATGTGAAAAAGTTGAAAATATCGACGTTAATTCGGTATTGGACGAATTGTATTTAGAGAGGAAAAAGGATTACATTTCCTTTTAAAAAAGTTTTTTTTGATGGAGGTACCATGATTGAATTATTATTATCAGGAGATGAATCTGAATTATTACATTATCTGGCTCAGCAAATCCATCCATTTCTTTTTAGTTTAGATAATTTTATAGTTTGGTATGTATAACTTCAGTTAGTTATCGATAAATTATCCCTAAGTAAATATTATATTTATTATCTTGAATTAATTATAATTATTATTAAATTGATTGAGATATAAGTTATAAGTTGATTATTAATTTTAAATAAGAATCAATATTGTGAGATAATTAAGAATCTAAAGCGAAATAAATTTAACAATATAGAAATTTCAGATAAAAAGATCAATTCCCTAAAGGCTGAAAATGGATGGCAAGGAGATGGTTCGGAGTTTGAATCGATTATTATTGATGAAATAAAAGGGTTACAACCGAATTTATTGATACATCGAAGTACTCTGCATTATCTCATTAAAGATGTTATTATCTACAAGTTAAAATGCCGCAATACCCAAAATATTACGATTGAAAATTGTTCGATTTACAAACTTGATATTCAAGGTTGCTATAACATAACTCTTACAAATAATAGAATATTACACCATAAAATAATCTATACAAAAGGAAATGTTTTTGTGGATAATGAATTGTCTCAAATTGAGAAACTTGAAGAGAAAGATTATAATACTATAACAAACCCTTTAAGTAGAAATTTGTCAAATCCTACGATATGCTGTCTCTATTTTTTAGCCATATCGGCTTTTATATCTAGGACGAGTTTTTGGTTTATCGGATTTATACCAATTGCTTTACTTATATTGTTGAATTATTTACACTACACGAGGATTACGAGAATAGAAGATAAAAAAGATAATTTTTATGTTAACAACACTGAACTTCAAAATAAGAATGCAGTTTTTAAAGAAATCTTGGTGAATTATAAAGGCTTTAAGATAAATTGGTTTCAATATAATTTACTTGCGTTTATTGGTATAATGGTTGGTATTGTGATAACTTTATTACTAATTTTTGTCATCCTTAGTTGACTTAATAGTAATTGTGGAGAAGCAGGAAGTAGGATGTTATTGTTTTAAAGATTTAGGACAAAGAGATTTATTCTGAATTATTTTTTACCACTTTTTTATTTTTTTAAATCATCAAACTATCATCTTACGAGGATCTTCGACCCCCAGCTCTAAAAGAATAAAAAAGCTTAAGAGTGGATGATCGACTTTGTTGTGTGAGAGTTTTTTTAAATTTTTTTTAATCTAAGGTTCCTATTCTTTCTAGTTGCTATAAGTTAAGTGGAAAAATCATCAGCACTAAATTTAATTTTAATTCAACTTTCTAAATTTGCGAAATACTACTTTACCACATTAAAGACATAGTTTAAAAAATGGAAGAGGATAAAAAAAGTGAAATAATACATAGTGATATTAATCCGGGGAGAAGACTTCTTCTTTTGTAAAAAGCAAATCCTAGTAGTAATCCATATACAAAAATATAGATAGATTGAAATACTAAAGAGTATATAAGTTGATCTACTTCTATAAATTGCTGGAACGGATTGTATGCAAAAATAAATAGATAAGAAAAAAAACTTCTTGATATAAGAAAAATAACGGCTTGTTGTATTATTGCTTTTTTAGGGTTAGATTTTTTCAATAAAATCGTTAAAATAATTCCACGATATAACAACTCTTGGAAAAAAAGATAGAAGATAATATTTCCCCAATTTACCAAATTATAATTAATATAAATCATACTACTCGAATCTTGCACGATCGTTATGCATGTGTATGTAACAATATATGAAACAGAAATAGATGAAACTACAAAAATAATGGTCTTGATGTTTTCTTTGTTTAAAATCAACTTAAGCCAACTTAGACCATAAAAATCTAAATATTGACTAAGAGATTGTCTTCCGTTTCGAAACCCTAATAATTTCGGTACAAAATAAAACCAAATAAATAATAAAAAGATCCATGGTACTACAAAAATAATTACTGTCCTAAATAAATATGAGAAATCTTGGTGATAGTCATAATAATAGTCATAATTATAATAATATGGTTCTAGCAAGTTCCTAAGAAAAATTGTAATAAACGTCAATATAAAAAATGAAACATATTCTATAATAATTAAAGCTATAATTGATAGCTTAGTGTTTCTAGTAAAAATATTAGGTTTTTGCTCTACTTTTTTAACATTCAATTTAAAATCTTTTGATTCTCCTTCTTTATCTTCCCTCTCTTTTTGGTAGGATGGCAATAATATCTCATAGAAGATAATTATAATTAAAAACCCTACAATTAAAACTATCACGAATATTGTTATCATGCTATTTAAGTCCTGATAATAATAAAAGTTTAAAAAAGTCGTAAATACCCAAAAAAGGAGGCCATAAGGCACAGAAATGATTATAGTCCATTTATATAAACGGTTTTGGGGGTTGTAATCTTCTAAAACATAATATTTATTTTTCTTTTTACCGAAAAAATTAATTCTTAAAAGGAATATAATCAATAGAATTAGCCAATTGAATGGTATCGTGAAAAGGAAATTAGTAATTATTGCATTAAAATTAGGGTTAGTGAGGTACATTAAAGAAGGCAAGAGTGTTGCGCATGTTTGAAAAATAAAAATCAGAAATAATTTGGATTTAGCTTGATCTCTTGGAACAATGGGCAACACATCAATAATAGACTCTCCAGATCCTTCTAGGCTCATTATAGCATAAACTACTAACCCTGAAAGAATTGGGCTAAAAGTTAAAATACGCATCCAGTTAAGGAAAAACTCCCTGTCAGTAAAACTAACTGTTTCAATATTTGTAACATCTATTATCGCGATAAAAATAAAAGAAAGCGTTATCGGCATAATAATTGATATGAATGCTTTAATGTCTCGCGAAATTGTGTAAAGATCCTTACGTAAGTATGCAAAAAAAGGTGGTGTAGTTTTAATATTTACCCTATTATCCTTATTAATTGTTTTAATATTCCCCATTACATTAATTGCCTTGAGTTTAGAAATGCTAATTCTCTCAATTGCTTTAAATGTTTTTATAGAAAGCCAATATGTTATAATGCCAAACAGTGCCAAGCCAATCAGAGTACTTATCCAAAGCTGAAGAGATGCTTGATTGGGAGCAATAAATAAAGTAATTAAAAAGCTAGAACTAAAAGGATAAGGAATAAGGCTTAGGATAAGGTTTATTATGGATTGATAAT
>JAUWHC010000374.1 GCA_030606095.1 Promethearchaeota archaeon
ACTACATTTGTCAGCAACATAAACCTAGCAGAAATCCACGGGGGGAATAAGATAACTACCGTGCCTGATAGATGTTACTTACATTGCAGCGTAAATACGATACCAGAACAAGATATTGAGAGTATAAAGAAACGAATATTAGATTTCGTGGAAGATTATAAAAAACAAGATCCCGATTTAGATATTTCGGTACAAATTCCGATTTCAATGGAACCTTTCGTGATCGACGATACATCTGACTTTGCAAAAGCCGTAAAAATATCAGCAGAAGGTGTTTACAAAGAAGAAAGAGAGTTCAAGTTGTTCATGCCTTCAACTGACGCTCATTGGTTCCAAGAAAGGGGTATTGACACGATCTTAGTTGGCGCTTCTGCTATGGATAACAATTGGCATGCCGCTGATGAATTCGTTTACATTGAGGATTTAATTAAAACTACTAAATTATATGCTTTAACAGCCTTAAATTATCTAAAATAAAAATAATTTATTTATTTTTATATTTTTTGCATTATACAAAAAACTGATTGAAAACTTTTTGGACTGGCCTTGACCATGTCTATCTCAGTTTGATGTATTTTTAACACATCAAGAGCGTCTGGATCGTTACTATATTTTTTATATAATTCTTTGATTCTAATCTCAAGTGGACTATAATACTCTTCCCACCAAGCTTCCTCTGGCAAAGAAAAGTGTTCAATAAGTTTATAACCACAGCTAGCAACTTTATAGCGTTTTTTGAAAAAGTGTTTAATTTCGTCGTGAATTACCAAGAAACCCTCAGGTTTAAGTAGCCTAATCCATCCTCTTAGACTTCTTTCAACACCTAGAGTTGTTATTGATCCTTCCGCCCAAATAATATCAAAACTATTATCTGGAAATTTAATATCTAGTAATGAGCATTTAATAGCCTTTACTCTATTGTTTAAGCCTTCTTGTTCAATTTTTCTACTTAATCTATCTAAAAGATCTTGATCAATATCGATTCCTATTATTTCACCGTTGCATAATCTTGCTAATTCCATGGTAGGAACCCCCGAACCACAACCAATATCAAGTATGCGGGGTTTCTCCAATTTGGGAAGCGTTCGGAACGCTTTTCTCGTGTACTTGTTGAAACATGCTCTAAAACTATCTATTTTTAAATCAAATAAGAATTCGTTCGACATTAGTTAGTAACCTATTGTAATTATAAGTAATTCACTCATTTAAATATCGAAGAAAAAAGTTAGAATAAAATTAAAGTTTAAGTTTGCACTTAATCAAGTTGTTTTACTGCTTAGTTTTTCTTTTAAATTAGTTAACGCACCTGACCACGCTTTTTCAAAATAATCACGAGCTTTTTGCCACTTGAGATCATCTCTTCCACTCTAGTTGAAGAGATATGCAAATAACCAAATTAAAAGAGTCTTAAAATATTTCATAAGAAAAAAATTTAAGATGGCTTATATTATTAGGTTTAAAAGAATTGAAAAACGGAATAAATTGAAATGGAATATCGTTTAATTGGAGAAATAGTCCTAAACAAAAACATCAAACAAAAGGAAATTGAAGTTAAAAAATATCTTAAGAAATCAGAAGAAGATATTCTAAAAACCTTAAAAGATCTTGATGAAATCAAATTTGAATCCGAATATGAAATTAAGGATAATAATTTAATATTAGTTCGAATGGATACTTATAGACAATCGGCTCATTCAATTTTTTATCGTATTAGAAAAACCTTAGCAGAATATTTAGGGAAAAATTTACACATTGGAATAACAACACTCGAAGTTAAACATCTCAAGATAAAATTTCCCCTAGAGAAACTACCGATTGAAAACCTTCAAATCCCCTTTGTAAATAAAATAGAATTTAATAAGCAAGAAAAAACATGTACAATTGAATTTGAAAATATTGATAAAAATTTTATAACTAAAGGTAATGTTGAAAGATTAATCAAAAGGATTAAGGAAAAGATTGATTTAACTTATTATGAGGGTAAAGCTGAATACTATAAACTTCTATATGAGAGTCCAAAAAGAGAGATTAAAGTAAATAGTGACCCGACAATCGAGATGGTTAATCGCAACTGGATTGCTCCAGCTTCGACCAAAGGTAAATGGGTTTATTGGGCACCAGCAACAGCGCTATTCAGAACTATGGAGAAAATAGTAGTTGAGGAATTATTAAACCCCTTAGGATTTAATGAAATGATAAATTCCAACATTGTTTCAGGAGAAGATATCTGGTTACGAACAGGTCACCTTGAAGGAATGCCAATGGAAATTTATTACGTAGCGGAACCTGTTACCCGAAATGTAAAAGCATGGGAGCACTTTGTTGACCTACTGAAAATAACTAAGGAAATTCCATATGATGAATTTAAAAAGATGATACAGTTTAAACCTCTTAAGGGTTTGGTCTATGCTCAATGTCCATCAATTTATTGGGCACTAAAAGGCAAAACAATAGCAGTAGAGACATTCCCTATCTTATTATTTGAAAGGGCTACAAATTCATTTAGGTACGAATCTGGAGGTCGCCATGGAATAGAAAGAGTGGATGAGTTCCATCGAATTGAAGTAGTTTTTATGGGAGAACCCGAAGAATTATTAAAAATCAGGGAAAAAATTGCCGAAAAATATAAGCACATTTTCAATGAAATTTTGGAAATTGAATGGAGGATGGCCAGTGTAACTCCCTTTTATATGCAGCAAGCAGGAGATCTATTTGAGATGGGTCTTGAAGAAGGTCAATTAGGTACAATCGACTATGAAGCATGGTTGCCTTATAGAGGAACAAGGGAAGATAGTGAGTGGTTAGAATTTCAAAACTTATCAATCGTAGGCGAAAAATACATAAAAGCATTTAACATAAAGCACCAGAAAAATCAATTAATATGGAGTGGTTGTACGGGAATAGGCTTAGAACGATGGGTCGCAGTTTTTTTAGCACAACATGGACTAAATAGAAAAGAATGGCCACAGAAATTCAAGGAATATATTCCTGATATGCCAAAACCATTAAAATTTTATTAATTTTTTTCTATTTTCTATTAAAAATAAGTTGAGTAACAAGATAAATTTACAATAAATTCATAATTAAGCTAATTGTGTTGCGTTCCTTTTTCAAATTTTATCTCATAGTAGAGGAAATTTTGGTTTTCGCTTTTCCATATAAGCATTGAAAGCCTCCATTACGTCTTTTGAATTACTGCATAGAACTTGACCTCGATTTTCTAATTGAATAATTGTTTCTAGACTAGGAGAATCAAGAGATAAATTAATTGC
>JAUWHC010000074.1 GCA_030606095.1 Promethearchaeota archaeon
GAGTATCGTAATGAAACCTTCAAACACACGAATATTTACCAAAGATAATAAACTTATGTGGATCGAATCTGAATTATCCACTATTGAAATAGGTGGTGAAATAATGATTCAAGCTATAATACAAGATATAACTAATAAAAAAATTGCAGAAGAGAAATTAAAAGAATCCGAGCGAATCTTAAGGCAGCAAAATATAGAATTAAAAGAATTAGATAAATTAAAAACTGATTTTATTAGCATCGCCGCTCACGACTTAAAAACTCCGTTAATTTCTGTGGGGGGTTATATCGATTTAATTTTATTAAGAGAGAAAGACTTAAAAGATGATATTAAAGAAGATTTATATCGAGTATTAAGTAATGTAACCCGTTTGGAAAGATATATAAATCGATTATTGGACGTGATGAAAATTGATGCGGGGAAAATCGAAATAGTTAAGAAAGTCGAAAAAATTTACGAAATAATAACAGATTGTCTTTTTGAATTAGAATATCAAATAAGTCAAAAAAATTTAGCTATAAACTTAAGTATCCCCGAGGATCTTGAACTAAAAGTGGATAGATTTAGAATAACGCAAGTTTTCTCGAATGTGTTATCAAATGCAGTGAAATTTTCTCCTAGTGATGGTATAATTGATATTAATGTTTTGGAAGAAAACCAAAATTATCTTTTTAAAATAAAGGATAACGGAAAGGGATTAACTTTAAAAGAAATTGAGAAATTATTTGGTAAATTTGTTACAATTGGACAAGACACTGAAAATTATTCTGCTTTTGAAAAAGGAAGTGGATTAGGACTTTATATTTGTAAAGGTATGATTGAAGTGCACGGTGGTAAAATCTGGGTGGAATCAGAAGGAAGGGATAAGGGAACCGAGATTAGTTTTACTTTACCAATGTCATAAATTTAAACCCTATTCCGGTTATTGATAGCTATGTAGTGAAAAAAATTAATACATAATAAAAAATTATAATAAAGTAAATTAACTTATTTCTCTTGAAATTTTTTATTTATAAGTAAGCAAGCAATTAGTAATTAAAGTTTCTGTTAACTTTTATAATCGAATGAAATTACATTAATATAAAAATGAATTTAGCAAAAGAAACATAATTTAATGACGATTTTAATAATATCAGAAAAAAATAAAGCAGCAAAGGCAATAGCGGAAGCATTAGGTCCTGTTACGATTATAAACAAAACAAAATTTTTAAAAGTATATCGGGTAATTTCTAAAGATATTTACGTTATTCCTCTTCGAGGACATATTTTAGAGTATAAAAACACCGATCAATATAAAAGTTGGACGAAATCTAACCCTAGGGAAATAATTACAAATCCAAATGCAATCGAGAAGGTCTCAAAGACTTATTCTAGGTCATATATTAGCGCGCTAAAAGAATACGCTAAATTATGCGATGAATGCGTAATCGGTACCGACGCGGATATTGAAGGATGTAACATCGGACTTTTTGACGCCTTACCGTTTGTTATTAAAGCTAATGAAACTATTAAAGTGCGTCAGCTATGGTTAAGTTCATTACAAAAAAATGAGATAATTTCTAAATATTCCAATTTGATTAAACCAAAGTGGAGTTGGGGTGAGACAGGTGAGGTTAGAGCCATAATTGATGCGGTGATCGGGTTCTCGAGCACGAGAGAGGTTACAAATACATTTAAACCTTTATTAAACGAGATTAATGCTAGATTTGTGTCGGTAGGGAGGGTGCAGACGTCTTTGCTCTATTTAATATTCTTAAGGGACCAAGAAATAGAGCGATTTGTACCTGAACCTTACTGGACAATAGAAGCGAATTTAAGCTATAAAACCCATATAATCAAAGCCTTCCACGATAAGAACCCTTTTGTTAAAGAGAAAGAACTTGAAGCAAAAAATATCCATCATAAAATAAAAAATGAAAAAATTGCTGTAATTTTGAGCAATACTAAAAATACAAATATTATAAAACCTCCGACGCCCTTAAATACTTCGAAAGCACTTGTTTTATTAACTAGGAGGTTAAAGATTACCGCAAATACTGCCATGAATGCCATGAACGCGCTCTACTTAAACAAGATAATTTCTTATCCTAGGACTGATAGCGATAAATATCAAGCAAGCTTTAACCATACTCAATATTTGGATAAGTTTAAACTTCACACTAACTATGGAACTTACTCTTCAAAATTATTAACTAGAAAACGCGTAACGCCTACAATTGGGAAAGTTGATGCTGGAGACCATCCTCCCATTACTCCTTTAGAGAGCTTGGAACACAATAGTTCTAAATTTGAACATAATATTCAAAGAAGAGTTTACGATTTGTTAGCTCGACATTATTTAGCTCTTTTCGGAGAAAAGGCGAAAGAATCGAGGACAATTTTAAAAATATCTATAAAAGAAGAACCATTTACATCGCGATTGGTTTCATTAATTTCAAGTGGTTTTTATGAAATTGCGCCTTTTTTAAAGAAAAGCTATCAACCAACGATAGAGATCGAAGCAAAACAACTTCCAATTAAAAATATTCAGTTAAACGCAAAAGAAACTCAGCCCCCACCAAAATACACCGATACAACTCTTTTGAAATTAATGGAGAGAGAACATTTAGGAACCAAATCGACTCGTCCTACTATAATTAAAATTCTTATCGACCGCAAATTAATCTTGCGAATTGACAAAAACCATTTTAAAACAACGGAGTGGGGTAAATTTATAATACAAGAGTTAATAAAAGTATGGCTACCATTCTTAAAACCTGAATTTACGCGATTTGTAGAAAAATTACTCGAAGACATAAAGGAAAAAAGAAAGACTAAAGAAGATGTGTTAAAAATAGTAAAAAAAATTTTCCTTGAATTGTTTGATAAGTTTCTTAACAACAAAAATGCTATTACTGTAAGATTTGATAGCGTTAAAACCAATTTAAAAACTGCAATGCAACAGAACTTTAAACAAAAAAGATTCCCACTAACTACTGCTAATTGCCCAACCTGTAAAAAATTTCCAATGAAGCTAGTTACGACTTCACAAAAGAAAAGATTTCTCGCATGTTCAAATATAGATTGCAAAACTTACCTCTCCGTTCCTAAAACAGGTAGAATTACAATATTAAGATCTTCCTTCTGCTCAATATGTGGTTTTAATGTCTTTAAAATCGTGAAAAGAAAGAATGGTAAACCTTTACCTTATTATATTTGTCCAAAATGTTGGAGCGATAGCTTTAAGGACGATTCTATTAATGGGTTTTGTTCTAATTGCGAAACTCATAAAATTTTAAATGAACAGTGCGTAAAAAGATAAACATTAAAAAAAAGAATAAATAATAAAAAGATTTTATAACTACTAATTTATTTTAAAAGTATATTTGCTATAAGCAGCTCGAGTAAGACCTACATAATTGTCGGAAATCTTATAATACAACTTTCCGTTGACTACTTTCTTTTCAAGATAGTCGTTTTTTAAACTGTGATTTAAAGCATGGATCATCGTCCCTAAAGTAACGGCACCCATGTATTTATGTTGCTTTTTTGCGATCCTTATCAAATCTAATTCCGAATGCCAAACGCCATCGATTAACCCGATTAATATTTCTTTTTTGATAGGGGCTTTAATATCTTTAATTTTGTTAAACAATTGAGAGTAATTTGGTTTGTAATATTTTTTGAGGATTTTTGTTTGTTCAAAACTATTATTTGGAGGACCTAATTCCATATTTAAAAACACCACTTAAGATAATGTTATACTAAGAAATAATACTCAAGTAATAGTTTTAATAAATTGTAATACGCTTGTAATACCGTAAAAATACAATTAAAAAATAGTAAAGTCTATCTTGAACTATCGACTATAAAAGATTATCTGGGATGCCATCTTTAAAATATTTTGCACGCGTTATCCAATTGCTTTGAAATTCAGGAATGCTAGCTAAGATTGAGCCACCAACCCAAACAGAAAAAACTCGTTCCCTAGGTGCTATAATTTTGATAACTTGATTCTTCTTCTTCCTCCGTGCTAATTCAAATTCTAATTCTTGATACATTCTAGATTTGAAATTAGGAAACATAGAAGAACCTCCCGATAAAAAAATGTTGTTCAATAAGTCTGGGCGGATATCGACGTCACACATTTCGATTACATCCATAATGGCCTCTGTTAAAGAATCTTCTTCCAAATCTAATGCTGGATTAAAGAAAAGTTCAGGTACAGCAAATCTTTCTTTACTCAAAGAAATGGTGGAACCATCAGGTAAAGAATAATCTTTTTCATACTGTTCAACTCTTTTTAAATCTTCTTTATAATCGAGCGAGACGAAACAAGCTTTTTCTTTGAGAGCCCTTACCAGTTCTTTTCTAATTGAAGAGTCAGACGAAAACCCACTTTCTCCTAATATTTTTTCCATGTACTTGGTTAAAGTTCTTCCACCAATCTCAAGTATCCTTACTGCATGATCTAACTTGTATCCCTCGTAAATTGGCACTATTCTCGTGATACTATCCCCTATCTCAACCACTAACCCTGTTTGAAATCCTCCCGCATATAAAGTAAGCATAGAGTCTAAAACGGGATAAAACGCGTTGCACTGGTAGTTTTCTAAAAATAATTCAAATAGCCGTTTTATATCCCCGTATGGAAATAATGGGTGTACAGCGAACAAAACATTTACTAAACTTGGATCTACCCTTAGATTGTAGAAAATGTAATCAATTATTTTTTCAAACGAGAGCCAATCTTGGATTATTCCTTTATCAATTGGGTAAAATATTTTGTATAAACCTAAAGATTGGATTTCATCCCCTACGTAATATTCATCTTGTTTAATATGCGCGTATTCGTAGTCGATCTGCCTATACTTAGGTTTTCCTACTATCGTAAAAAAGATTTGAGTTGGCATATCTTCTCCAGCATATCCCGCTTTTGTAGAGAACTGTCCTATGTCCAGCACAACAGTAAGATTGCCCATAATTTAACCTACTTATTTTTAGATTAATAAAATCTTCAAAGGAGTGTATTCTGTCATAGGAATATAAGCTTCTCCATACTTTGAATTGATTTCGTTACCTCGTAAAATTGAAGTATCTTCAGCCCAATCCAATACTCGTTCTAACACTTCTTTCTGAGATTTATAAACTCGATTAAAAATTTCTTTCTTTTCTACCCAATATTTTTCAATATTAACTATTATAAAGACAGAACCTTCTATATATTGAAATTTACAAGAGGGCGATTCGTAATAATACACTCCTAATGGCGTCCAGTTTCTCTCGTGTCCTCCATAAGCTTTTCCCGTCGAACAATGATAAATAGCTTCTCTTGTAATTAAAGATAAATTTCTATGAACTCTATGAAAATCCGAAAAATGGGGTAATAGGATCACTTGAGGGCGGAAGTCTCTGATAAGATTTGTCACTTCAGAGATTATTTCTCTTTTTACCTCCAAATCAGAATAGCCTAATTCGATAACTCTACATTTTAAAGCTGTTCGAACTAAATCAAGTTCTTGCTTTCGTTGTTCTAAGATCTCTTCTTTGTGGGCCGTTTTAGCGTAACCACCTAACCCACTTGTAGCTACTACAACAACAATTTCAGAGCCTAATGCTTGATATTTAAGAATCGTTCCGCCACATGAGACAATTTCGTCATCTGGGTGACCCGCAAACACCATTAAACGTTTAGGAACAACAATAGGAATTTCTTTTTCAGCTACAAGAAAATCTTTTCTCTCCACAAATAATATCTTCTTGTTTTAGGATTAAAAATTTTGCGAATTTCAACGATTAAAATAAAAAAAATATAAGAAACAAATCGTTTTTATTCTCCTCTCATTATTTTCTTCAGGCGATTTAACTCTTCTAACATTTCATCGCGTAAAGAACTTAAACCCCCTCCTGCACTAGCTGCTGCTACTGGAGCTGCAGGTCGAGGAGGAGTCCCTGCTACTGGAGCTGCAGGTCGAGGAGGAGTCCCTGCTGGAGGCATTGGCCTTTTAGCAAATGATGGCGCTTGAACGACTCCCGCACTAGGAGCTTTTGGAGGGCCACCAGATGTGGGAGGTAATTTTGGGGCAGGTGGTAGATTAGCACGCTTAGGAGGGCCGCCAGCCACTGGAGCCTTTGGAGGTCCACTTGTTGCGGGTCTCTTTGGAGGACCACCAGATACTGGAGCTTTTGGAGGGCCTCCTTTCTTAGGGGGGATACCAATTGCGGGAACTACGCTCGCATTAGTAGCAGCGGGTACTTGTTTTTGAGCTCCGGCACTACCACTCAATAAACTAAATAATGTGCTCGCAGCAGCAGTTTTTACCGTTCCACTTGCTGGAGCTACAACTTTTTTAGAGGAACTACTAACGGTTTGAACCTCTGGTTTTATTGAAACTTCTTTCAAATCCTTCAAAGCCTTATTTAATGACTTAATAAAATCGTTTATGCCACCAACTGTGTCTTCTAGATCGTCATTTAATGATTGTAGACCTTTTTTCATAAAGTTAACAACGCGTTCGATCTTTTTGTATTCCTTAGAAACCAATATTCAATCAATTCCTCTAATTTTTCTAATCTATTATAAGTAGAATAATTTATTATTATAGTAGTAATTGTATTATATTAATTTATATTTTTATTTTTAATTTTTTATAATACTTGAATATAGGTATATTGAAAAAATAAATATAATTGAAGTTTATTTGAACTTTGTTTATTCGATTTTCTTGAATCTATAAAAAAAAAACAATTAAAAGTGTCAAATCTTATAATATTATATATCATATTTCATTTGAAAATTTAATAATTATTTTTTAATATTAATAGGTGTTAATAATTGCCAAAACGTGAGCTTTTTATAAAAAGGGTCTACGAGATTGTAAATGAGTTAAAAATTCCATTGATCGATGAACGGGTTTACGATAAAGTCAATTTTAGTGGTAGTGCCGCCATAGCGAAAGTTGTGTTTAAATTTGAGGAGGACGAATCTGTAATTCGTGGATTCTTAGGTTTGGCTGAATACTTTCATACTGTGGTCATAAAATCTAAAGACCAATTCTATATACCACACGCAAATATTCTCTTTCAACTGATCAGCTCATAAATCTTTATTTTTTTTACTTTTCTTTTATAATCTCTATTCTATTATATAAAATCCCTTAGAATCATTCAGTTAGTTTTAGTCTATTAAACCAAAAAGGTTAATTATTTTCTAAATAAAATTTTGATTCTTTGATAACTTTGAGAACTTCAGATTCAGAAACATCATACCAGTGTTTATAAGCGTCGGCAACTGCAAACCACCTCGTGTTTCTTATATTTGGGCAAAAAGTTTTAACTTCTATATTTTCAATACGTTGAATCGTGTGTAAAGGCGCTGTAGGAACGCTAACAACGATTTTTTTAGGATTATATTTCTTTACCATCTTGATAGCAGCTAACATCGTAAAACCGGAGGCTAGCCCATCGTCAACCATGAAAACGATTTTATTTTTAATCAAGTTTATGTATTTTTCTTCTAAATTGTAATTCTTTTTGTAAAACACCAAACGGTCTTTAATTTCTTGTTGCGTTATTTCGATTGCATATTTTACTTGCTTCTCTGAAAGGTTTAATTGATACAACAAATCATTGTTTATTAAAACGGTTCCATCTGGTGTAATCGAGCCAAATCCTGCTTCGGTATTATACGGAATTTTAATTTTTCGAACAATTATTAAATCGTAATTTATTTTTAATTTACTGCAAAATCCTTCGACTACAGGAACGCCTCCGTTTGGTATCGCAAACGATATAAAACTATCAGACTTTTCGTTTATGAGGTTATAAAGCGTTGTATCGTTTTCTAAAATAAAATCAGCTAATATATCTCCAGCTTTGATTCTTGATTCATACGGAACGAATTTCATAGATATTAATAATAAAGAAAAATTTGAATTTATTTATTATACTTGAAAATTGAACCAACTTATCTATTTCATAAATATTAAAAAGCCATAACCTATAATCCATTTAGACTTTTTTATCTAAATCATAAAACTTTAGTTAAACTTATTAGGAGTTGCTATTAATGAATTTTCAAGAACTTAAAAGTTCATACCTAAAAGAGACAGTTCCTCTGAAAAAAATACAAATAATCGAATCAGTGGCTCTGCATTTTGAAAACGGAGGGCTAGAATTTCTATTATCCCAGTATAAAAGCGAAAGCGATGGAAAAGTAAGAAAAAAAATAATCGATGTTGCCGGGAAAAACATAAACGACATTTCCATCCAATTACTTATCAGAGCTCTTACAGACAATAATATTGAATCAAAAAAAGCATCTGTGATAGCTTTAGGAAAAACAAAAGCGTCCATAGCCTTAATTCCTTTGTTAAACATGCTCCAAAATCCCTCTTTAGAGATTAAAGACATCGTACTTGCTTCGATTATAAGGATTGGGAAAGAAGGGGATCTAGATATAATATTCGATTATATCCACAAAGGAAATATTCATATTAAAAGATCAATCCCATATATATTAGGAAAGATTGGCAGTGGAGAGTGCATTGAGAAATTAAAAGAATTAATAACACACGAAGACCCATTAATTCGTAAGAATTCAATCAAAGGATTAGAAAAATTACTTGCGTTAAAAGACGCAAAGGTAATTCTAAACGCGTTAAGTGATGAGGATTTACTCGTAAAAAAAACTGCAATCAGAGCATTAGGTACTATAAAAAGTAAAAGAGCAATTCCGCATTTAATTAAATTTCTAAAAGAAAAAAATTCTGAAATTCGAAAGTTATCTGTGCGAATGTTATTCTTAATTCTTTCAAATCAACCGCCATACGATAAAATATACGAAATTTTAAACCAACGAAATATTATTTCTAGAAGAGAAGCGATAAAATTGTTGAGTTTATTGGAGGACAAAGATTCGATTAACTATCTAGTGAGGGTTTTCAACAGTAAAGATGCGAAATTGAGAAGGTTAGCTCATAAAGCAATTTTGAATATTTATAAAGATACGGTTCCAACTCAAATCATCGAGGGTTTGAACGCGAAAGAATGGAAAATTAGGAGTTTATGCGCAAGAGTTATCGGAGATATTGGTGATGAAAATTTAATCGACGCACTTTTTGGTTTATTAAATGATAATGATAGTAAGGTAAGGGACGCAACAATTGAAG
>JAUWHC010000327.1 GCA_030606095.1 Promethearchaeota archaeon
TACCATCACTCCTTGGACTTCCATTAAAAACAACTACTTTCATAATTTAACCTCCTAATTACTATTTTATATTAACAATTGTATAATTAAATAGCTTTCTTCTTAAATTTCTTATTAGTTGATCAAATTATTTTGTTGAAATGCTAGCGATCTATCTAATCTAGTATTCTAAACTCAATCTCCCGTCCTTTATTATCAAAGCATTTTATACTGCTCAAATTATACGGATAAACGATAATAAAATTGAATTTTTTTGTTTTAAAAACATTATTAATATCAATAATAGAAGGATTAGGATTTCCAGAAGGATGTGAATGAATAGACCCATTGAGAGTTGAATCAAAACCCAATCTACTAGGAATAAAGAGCCCAGAAGTGTTAGAGGTAATTGCTCCTGGAGGTAAAATATATTCTATCGCAATTCCATTAATTATTCTTAGAAGTCCTAATATTTCTCTCGGATGTTGTTTTTTACATAACGCTAAAATTCCATTTAGTAATTCTTTTTTAATTTTTATTTCTCTAGATTCCAAATTATCAATGAAAGCTAAAATTTCATTAATGAGATCAACAATAGAAGGAGGTTTTTTTTTTTCCCATCTATTTAATAAGGGAATAATTTTTTCAACTTTTCGATAAATGCGGTTATCTTTACTAATTAAATTAACAATTGGTTTTTTTGGGTAATTTTTAAAGTTGATTTTCAAAAGAAAATTATCTTTTAATGGAATTTTTACTTGAGAAATACAGTTTTTCTCAATAATTGCATTAGGATAGAATTCAATTATTTTATGATATTCATCTTCAATATTATTCATAATAATACCTAAAAAATTAAATAATGAATAAATTTTAAAAATTACCTCTTTAAAAATAACTAAATTAAACTGAAAGTTAATTAAACTAATAATTTATATAAAGTATAGCAATGGATGAAATAAGGCTTAAGCGATACCGTGATAAAATTAATTATATCGTTGATAACATAAAGGATTTACCAATAAAGCCAAATAATATATTTGAAAAGCGTGGAATATTTTATTCAATTCAAACAGCAATAGAATCTGTCATTGATTTAGTTGCAATGCTTGTTAAAGATTTAGGTATTCAAGTAAAAGACGATGAAACTAATATCATTGAGATTATAGAAAAGAAAAATATAAATCCTGAATTAGGAAAAAAATTAAGGAAAGCAAATGGTCTAAGAAATATTTTAGTTCATCGATATAATAATGTTGATGATCAGATTATTTTAGATTCTGTGGAAGAAATTAAAGAGCTCCTATACCAATGGATAGATATTGTGGAGGAAATAATAAATGCAATTTCCAACAATGGATAAATTAAAAGAGATTTTAGCTCCCTTAAAGGAAAAATTTGAGGTTGTTTTATTTGGTTCCTTAGTGGAAGGAGGCGTACGCCCAAGATCCGATATAGATGTTGCAATCCTTTCAAGGAAAACAGAAAAGAAGGAAAATATTGAAATACAAAAAGATATTTTAGGAGAATATCCTCTAAAATTTGATCTTCGTGTTTTTGAATTACTTCCAATTTATATACAGATTTCAATTATTGAAAATTATAAGGTTATTTTTGGTAATCCTTTAGAAATCTCAGAATATTTCTATTATTTTAGAAAAAAATGGGATGATTGCAAACTTCGAATTTTATCAAATCAATTTACCAGCTATCATGACCGCCTTTCTTTAATAAAATAAATATGATAAGTTTTCTATTATATCGAGATAATTTTATATTTAAACAAATATGAAAAAAAATCTAATAAAATTCCTGTACTTAATTACATTAAATTTCAAATTCACTTTCCATTATAAACTTCAAGTGGAAAAAAGGGGAATACAATTTCAAGGAGTGAAAGTATTCCTAGATTAAATGACCGTAGTAGATTTCTGTATCATATTCAATTCTAATAATTCCATTCCGTTGGTGTTTGCTAAATAAATTTTCCAATTCCAATATCATTCTTGGGAATATGAGATTATCAGCTAAAGGTATATAAGATGAAGAAAGGACTCTACCTTTAAAACGGGAAAAATTTAATTCTTGAAAATTATAAAATGTTTCTTTTTGGTAATTAAAAAAGAGATCCACATTTCCCTCGTTTTTCTTTACTTCTTTATAATCTATGCCGTATTTTAAAATGAAATTTTCATAGCTACTATTAAAATCTGTTCCGGTTTTTCCACGATTGTTCCAGATTAATACTACATTACCATTCGGTTTTAATATTCTTTTAAATTCTCTCTTAGCCTGTTCTAGATCGAACCAATGAAAAGCTTGTCCAGCAATAATAAGATCTATGCAGTTCTCCTCTAATTTTGTGACCTCAGCAGAACCTTCAAGACTTGAAAAATTTGTATATCCTTGGAGGAATTTTTCGGCTGCTTTTCTCATATCTTTATTGGGTTCAACCCCATAAACTTGATTACCATTGTTCAGAAATATTTTTGTTAGAATTCCTGTACCTGAACCTATATCTGCAATTACAGTATCCTCTGCTAATATATTTTTCTCTTTTAAAAAATCAATAATTTCAAGAGGATAACTCGGTCGATACTTGATATAATTTTCTACTCTGGAAGAGAATCTTTTCTTAGGATCTGCTAAATATTTCTTTTCTGCCATATAACACACTTGAAAAAAAAAATATGAAAAAAAATAACTATAGATTACTTAGAATGTTTTTGTTTAATAAAAGGAAGTTTTCCCCCGGCTTTTAAAACCGCAATTTCAGTTTCGCTCAATGAATGCGTCAAAGTTAGATTAGTGCCTTTGGTAAGGTTTTTTAACGCCACTTTTCCCGATTCTATCGTGGTTAGATCGATTTCAAACTTATCTCCTTGTTCAACTTTAGCATAGTCCTCTTTGTTTTCGAATGTTAACGGAACAATTCCAAAGTTGACGAGGTTAGCTAAATGAATTCTCGCAAATGATTTTACTATAACCGCTTTCAGACCAAGATATTTAGGTGCGATTGCAGCGTGTTCTCTACTGGAGCCTTGACCGTAATTATCTCCTCCCACTATAAATCCTCCTTGCTTTTCTAAGGATCTATCTGGAAATGTCGAATCAACTAGATTAAACACGAATTTACTGATTTCAGGAATATTAGATCTTAAAGGCAGAATTTTAGCCCCTGCTGGCATTATATGGTCTGTAGTAATATCATCTTCGACTTTAAGAAGAACTTCGCCTTCTAATCTGTCTGGTAAAGGATTGAATTCTGGTAAAGGTTTGATATTCGGCCCTCTAACGATTTCAATGGACTCTTTGCCTTCCATTGGTGGTATAATCATGTTATCATTGACCATAAACTTTTTAGGCATATCTATTTTTGGAAATGCTCCAAATGTTCTTGGGTCTGTAATTTTTCCGCTAATCGCAGATACAGCCGCAGTCTCGGGGCTTACAAGGTACGCTTGAGCGCTTTTTGTGCCAGATCTTCCAAGAAAGTTTCTATTAAATGTTCTTAACGTAACAGCATCGCTTTTTGGTGCCAGTCCCATACCAATACAAGGACCACATGCGTTTTCAAGTATTCTTGCTCCTGCTTCAATCAAATATGCCATCTCACCAGAACTAATCATATGATTAACAACTTGACGAGAACCGGGTGAAATTGTTAGGACCGTATGCTCGCTAATAGTTTTTCCTTTTAATATATTAGCAGAAATTTTAAGATCTCGTAAAGATGAGTTCGTACAACTCCCAATGCAAACTTGATC
>JAUWHC010000329.1 GCA_030606095.1 Promethearchaeota archaeon
TTGCTAATCTTCTAAAAAGTGAGAATCCAGAAAAATACGATCAAATTTTCTCAGGTTATCTAAAGAAAAATAAAATAAATCCATTAAAAATTAGTCAAATTATTTCGAATACATTCAAAACAATTGAAAATAATGCTTAAAAGTGAGTTAAAATGAGTCAACAAAGAAATCAAAAAAGAAATCAACAAAGACAAAGAAAACCAAGAAATCCTACTGAAGGATGGGTTCCAAAAACGCGATTGGGCGAATTGGTCAAAGAAGGGCTAATAACATTAGAAAAAATATTTGCTAATAATCTCATTGTGAAGGAGAAACAAATTATTGACATCCTCCTCCCACAATTAAATGAGAGTGTGGTTTCTATCTCCATGGTACAACAAATGACTGCTAGTGGTCAACGATCTAGATTCAAAGCAGTTGTACTTGTTGGAACGGATGGATTTATTGGCGTAGGTTCAGCAAAATCACGAGAGGTAGGACCAGCAATAAGAAAGGCAATTGATAGAGCAAAGCTTTCTGTTATACCCGTTCTTAGAGGCTGTGGTAGTAAAGAATGTGGCTGCGGTCATACTCACAGTGTGCCCTTTAAGGTAGATGGAAAATGTGGTTCTGTGAAAATACGATTGATCCCGGCGCCACAAGGAGTGGGATTAGCTTGTGCAGATAAAGTTAAACAAGTATTAAAATTAGCTGGTATCGAAGATATCTGGAGCAAAACTTTCGGTGATACTAGAACAAGCGAGAATCTTGTAAAAGCGACTGTTACCGCGCTTAAAAATGCTCACAAATTTAATTTCAATTTATAGATGATGAGTGGTGTATATGATGGCTGAAAATAAAGTTATAGTTAGAAAAAAATCTAAAATAAAAAAACCGAAACCTCCTGTCCTGTACTTCGCAATTCGTATAAGAGGCGCACCAGGAATGAAACGCATAATTTTAGACACATTAAAAATGTTGAGAATGCACAAGGTTAACCATGGAGTTCTTATTTGGGGTGAAGTAAGCTATGTTGGTATGCTTAAAAAATGTAAAGATTATATAGCTTATGGTGAAATCGACGAAAAAACACTGTTGAGATTATTGAGAGCAAGAGGGAAAGTAGAAGGAAACAAACCACTCACCGACGAGCATATTAAAAATCTAACTAAATATAAGGATTTAAAAGAACTTACTAAAGCTTTAATGTCTGGAGAAATTCAATACAAAACGAAAGATATTTTTAAAATAAAACCTGTGTTTCGATTGCACCCCCCAAGAAAAGGGCACCGTGGTACGATTAAAAAACATTATCGTGAAGGTGGCACCTTGGGATATGTAGAGCAATATATTAATGAGATAATTCATAAAATGATTTAATTAGAAAGGTGAAATAATACTATGCGAAAATTCCCAAAAAAAGTTAGAAAAATGAGAGGAACCCGTACACATGGATATGGAAGAGTAGGTCAACATCGAAAAGCAGGTCAGAGAGCTGGAAAAGGTAAAACAACTCAATGGAAGAAAAGTAAAAAATCCTATTATCTCAAGCAAAAAGAACTTGGGTTCCCAGATCCAGATTGGGATTTTGGAAAACGAGGTTTTAAACGACCCCAAGACATTAATCGTATTTATCAAGTAAACACTCTAAATGTAAAAGATTTAGATTTAAAAATAGAGGAATTAGCTAAAAACAACATAGCCTCAAAATCGGGAAATACTTATACGATTGATTTAAAAGATGTAAATATTCAAAAAATCTTAGGCCGTGGAGAAATTAATAAAAAAATTAATATTTCAGTTAATAAAGCTTCTAAAAGAGCTATTGAGAAAATCGAATCTGCAGGTGGAAAAGTTAATCTTCTTTCGGAAGCAAAATAATTAACTCATTATTATTTTTTACTTATCTTATCTTTTTTATTTTTGTTTATTATTTTTTAATCTAATAATTTTATAATTAGTTGAATTAATCCTAGTAATAAAAACTAAAAAAAATAATGAGAAATTTGAAAATATAAATTTAACTAATTATGAAACTTCAGTATATCCTCTTTTACTTATTTGTTGTGAAATTGTTATTTTAGATTATGATTGGGGCGTATTTATAAAAGAGATTAATGGTGTTGGAGTTGGTTGGATATATACAATTAACAACGATGAAACCCCAAGTATGCCTTTAAATTATTTTAATTAATTAGATAACGATACTGCTAACTGGACACATGTATAAATATATTCTTATTAAGAAATCTAAAATGAGTATTTTTAACTTAACTAAAAATTTATGAAGTATGCAAATCCTTTGATTCAATTTTCTTAAGAACGGGCTCCATTTCTTTAAATGATTTACGGATTTTATGGAAATAATAACCTAACTTATACCCTTTGGAGCAATTGGTAAAAAGCATGAAATTATTGTCTGAATCTCCAACTAAAATAATAGTATAACCTTTTACCCCTCTAATTACAATTTCCTTTAAATCTCCTTGTCCCAAACCGCTACTAATTTTTTCTCCCAACGAAATTAATGTAGCAGGGCTTGCACTATAAATATCTGCTACAACATCGGCAGTTTCAGAGCTTGCAATTCTCAATCCCGTTTTTGATACGATTGCAGAACCCTCCAAATCGGTAGAGCTTTCTAACTTCTCTAAATTTTGCATAATTTCCCCTAATATTTCTGGATCGATGTTAATTTCTGATGTTTCAATTTTTTCCATTTTAACAACCTCACTTAATATTATTAATTAATTTAGCAAATTTAAATGTTTTTTAAGATTTCAATGTGAAACTCCGTAATTCTTTTAGAGCGATTGGGTCACCTTTTTTCACGGTTTGGTCTTTTGTTTCGATCCCTACAATTACTAATCCTTTCGTTCCAAAAGTATCAATAATTTTAGTAAATGGGGGCTCCAATTTGCGACCAATGATTTTTTTAGCTCCTTCGTAGCTTTGGGCTAAACCGCTACAAACGATCCCTTGAGAATGTTCGGGGTTTTGAACATATCCTTTCTTTAGTTTAAATTTATACAATTGTGGAGGTTCTCTAATTACTGCGATCAATTTTGCTGCACCGAGTATCCTTAAAGTTGTCGGTGGAAGATCCAATCGACTTAAAAGCATTGTACTTCTTTCCTTATTAATAAAAACTTTTTCATTTAGCCATAAAAAGGCATTATATATGTTAAAATCACCTGAACTTTCCAATTGAATCTTTTTCCCATCCATTTCGTAATACGGAAATAAATTTCCCGTAACTGTGAACATTCCTAATGTAACATGAATTTGAGTTCCAAAATATGTTTTAGGTTTGAATAATTTATTCTGATTTACTTGAATATCAATTAGGTCGCAAAAATCGAATGCTTTCTTATCATTTGTGGCGTAACAACCTCGGTATATCTTTTTAATATCTAATCCCTTTATATTTATTCCAACTCTATCGCCTGCTTTAGCTTCATCAACATTCTGACGAAAAATTTGAATAGTTTTGACTCTACCTGAAGTATTAACCGGGATCACATCTATATCCTGGTTTGGTTTTAATCTCCCCTTCAATATTGTACCAGTAATTACCGCCCCTCTTCCTTTTATTAAGAAATGGTGATCAATTGGGATAATAACACTTCCTTCGTAATTTCTTTTAATATTCAAAATTTTAACTTTCTCTAAAATTCCTTGCTTTAAATCTTCAAATCCGAGTTGATTTTTTGCAGAAACCGAAAAAATAGGTATATCCGAACCATATGAGGTCGATCTAAAAAAA
>JAUWHC010000149.1 GCA_030606095.1 Promethearchaeota archaeon
TTAAAAGATAATTTAGGTCCTACGGGAGTATTTAGTTTTATTTCAACTCCCATTTTTTCGATAAATTCAATTTCATAATCTAAAATATAGGCAGGTAAACGATATCTTGGGATCCCAGATCGTAAAGTCCCTCCTTTATAAATTTCTGCTTCAAACACGGTAGGTTTATAACCTTGTCTCGCTAAAAAATAAGCTGCAGATAACCCTCCAGGACCAGCACCTATTATAGCTACTTTTTCCTTAAATTGCTTAACTGGTTTAATATTGGATTTTGCTTTGTTGTTTAATTCCCAATCTGCGATAAATCTCTTTAAAGATCGAATACCAAGAGCTTCATCGATATCTTTACGATTACATTCAAGTGCACAAGGTTCTGTACAAACTCGCGCACATACCATAGGAAAGGGGTTGGTTTCCCTAATTAAATCAATAGCTTCTTGAAATTTACCTTGCGCAATTAATGAGATATAACCTTGAACATCTACTCCTGCGGGACACGCATTAGAACACGGAGGAATGGAATTCATAAAAGGAAGACACCCCATAAAATAGGCTGTTTCCCCTTTGTCTGTAATTTCTAATTTAGTGTAATCTAAAAATCCGAGTTTATTATCGATATTAACATTGTTATTTGCCATTAATTGAGGTAAATTTGAATATACTCTATCGTGACGACATTCAAGTTGTTCCGTCTGTAAAACTTCAGATTCGGAAGTAAGAGTGCGGAGACTTTTAATAATTTCTACAAAATCTACACCAGTATTATCCTTAAACATAGGGCAATACTCCATACATTGCCCACAAGTTAAGCAGTTCCAAATATTATTGTTTTCTAACGCTTCCTCTAGAGGTAGGAAAGTCAAATCGGTAATCAATTTTCTTGGAAAAAACGTACCTAAAAGACTTGTAGGACATACATTAACGCAACGATTACAATCGTAACAATAATTTGCGTTAGCTATTACTTTATTAATGACTTCACTAGACCTTTCTTTTTTAACGTTTTCTATATCTTTAGATTCAGTCATATTAATTACTTTTCAGTCTTTAATCTTGTTAAATATAATTTACAGAACTTTATATATACTTTTATTATAGTACAAAAGATATAATATTCACTATAAGAAGTTAAAATATGCTATTTGATATATTTCTTTTTTGTAGAGCTAAATTCTATAAATAGAATAAAACCATTGTTAGAAAAAATCTTTCTTTTTATAAAGTTTAATTATGAGGTTAATTTATGTAATCCTTGAGTGAATATTTTTTCATTATACCACGATATCTGAGAGCGAAGCGCCTCTTCTAGACTGGTATGGGGTTCATAACCTAAAATACGGCGAGCTTTGTTTATATTAGCTTTTGTATGCAGTTGGTCTCCAGGTCGTTTGGGTTTTATATCAAAAAGAGCTTTTTTACCCATAATTTTCTCGACAATTGCAATACCCTCTCTGGTTGTAAAATCTTTATCAGAACCGATATTAATTATTTCACCAATAACTTTCTCGTACTGGTTAAAAACCAAAATAAACCCGGCAATAACATCGGAAATGGCGGTATAACTACGTGAGTGGTCCAGGCTTCCCTCAAATAAAGGAAAGGTTTCATCCATAAGAATAGAACGGATAAGTTTCGTATATAATTTTTCTGGTCGCTCACGAGGACCAAGAACTGAGAAAAGTCGTAAAGAACAAGCGGGCAGTCCCATTTCTCTATGATAACCTAATACTAATTGTTCAGCTGCGAGTTTTGTAACCCCATAATACGAAGTTGGTTTTGGTGCAATATCTTCGTTATCAGTTGCAAATCTACCGTAGATGGATGAAGTAGCAACATTGATAAAACATTTTAATCCGGAGAGATTTTTTACTGCTTCCAGTAATTTATAAGTAGCATTTAAGTTATTACGTACGTATTGTTCATAAGGCGTTGTGGCAGATATTCCCGGTTGTGCGGCTAAATGAAAGATAAATTCTGTACCTTCTACAATCTCAGATAGATCGTCAATAACTAAATCCAATTCAAAAATTTTTACTCCTTTAGCAATGATTTCCTCTTCATTGAGACGCTTTAATTCTGGAGGGTAGTATGAATCGAAATTATCAATTCCGATAACAGTATGTCCCATATCGGACAAAGTTTCTGATAAGTGGGATCCTATAAATCCTGCCGCACCTGTAACAAGAACTTTCATAATTTATTCTCCTTTAATTATAATTGCAATATAAAGTTAATCTATTTTTATTATTTTTGTTAAATGATTAAAATTCTGGTTCAATTCGATTTCGTTTTAAAATTAGGGAATTTTAAATAAAATAAAAACTAAGTAAAAATTAATTTTAGAAAAAACATTATTTTTAGAGTATTTAACATCAGAGGATTAGTTAATGTAGAAGTTGTTCCTATGAACAATCAACCTAATAAATAGTAGTTCTCTATATTAAATATTAACTCTCTATACTAAAAAAAATCAAAAAACAATATTTAGTGAAAAACATGAGTAAAGCTAAAGATATTTTTATACCAGAAGATATAAAGGGATATTCTCAAGTAAGAATCGATGTAGATTTAACAAGCGGTAAAATAGGAAAATCAACTTTATCTAGAGAATTTTGCCGAGATTGGATTGGTGGCTACGGTTTTGGAGCAAAGGTTCTTTGGGACGAGTTAAAACCAGGTATAGACCCATTAAGCCCAGATAATGTGTTTGTTTGGGCTATTGGTCCATTCCCTACTACAATTTTACCAACTAGTTCTAAGTATGGCGTATTTGCTAAATCCCCATTAACGGGAATGTTTGGCATGGCTATTTCTTCAGGTTCAGTAGGAGCTCAAGCCCGACGTGCTGGTGTTAATATGATAGTATTTAAGGGAAAGGCTTCTGAGCCCGTTTATATGGTTGTAGACGACGATGACTATTATTTAGAGCCATGTGAGAAAACTTTATGGGGAAAAGGAAATTTTGAAACAGAGGATATATTAAGAGAAGAATTTCAAGATCAGAGACTAGCTGTTATGTCAATAGGACCAGCAGGTGAACAATTGAGCAAGCTGGGGTGCATTACAAACGATAGAAACCGACAAGCTGGTCGTACCGGTATGGGAGCCGTAATGGGAAGTAAAAACCTCAAAGCAATAGCATTTAGAGGCACTAAAGGAATTAAGGTTGCTCAACCCGCAGAATTTTATAAAATAGCTAAGAAACTAATAAAAGTTGCTAATGGTCCTGCAACTGCAAAATATCGCGATTTAGGAACCCCAGCAGGAATAACCAGTTATAATAAGTTAGGAATGTTCCCTACTAATAATTTTCGTGAAGGTACATGGGAAGAAATAGATAATGGCGCCTTTACAGGAGACACTCTTAATATTGATTGGGTTGTAAAAAAAGTAGCTTGTTCCCAATGCTCTATTGCGTGCGATCATTTAGCAAGAGTACCAAAAACTCACCCAGAATATCCTAATTTAGTCGCGTCAATAGATGTTGAAATGTGCTATTCATTTGGTTCAAATATGGGTAATTCTGATTGGCCAACAGTATTTAAATGCGTTCAATTGTGCGATGATTTAGGCATTGACGCGATCTCAGGCGGGGTAACGGCAGGTATGGCGGCAGAATTGTTTGAACTAGGGCTTATAACTAAAAAAGATTTAGGTTATGAGTTACCATTCGGTTCAACGGTCAATTTAGTGAGATTCACCGAAGAAATGTGTCTTGGAAAAGGATTTGCAGGTGAAATCTTTGGAGATGGCTGTAGACAGGCAGGAATTCGATTAGAAGAAAAGGGAATAAAAAACGCTGGCTATTACGGAATGCACATAAAAGGCTTAGAAATGCCCGCTTTTGACCTTCATGGTATGACATCCTTTGCGGTTGGAGAAAGCGTATCTATTAGAGGCGCTTGCCATTTAAGGAATGGAGCGTATGGACTCGATGCTAAAGGAAAGTTCGACAGGTTCGGATACGATAAAGGTCTCGAACGTGGGAAAGCAATAATGGCAGTTGAAGATGTTTATGGCATAATTGATTCATATATAATTTGTAAATTCACTCGTGGAATTTATGAAAACGATGCAGAAATGGCAAAGGTATACGAACTTGTTACTGGTATTCCACACACAGAAAAATCAATGCTGACAAGAGGAACTGCAATAGTTACGCTTTCTAAATGTTTCAACATTCGAGAAGGCTGGACACGAGCAGACGATCATCCTCCCGAAAAATTCTTTAAAGAAGCTCATACAAAAGGACCAGCGAAAGGTGTTACCTTAAAGGAAGATGGATATCAAAAATTATTGAGCGGATATTACGAAGCTAGAGGCTGGGACACTAAAACTGGAATTCCAACCGACGCAACTCTAAAGAAGTTAGGTTTGGATTTTGTTATTGGGAAATTAAAGCCAACAGGAGGTAAATAAAAGAATGTCAACTATTAGAACTAAAAAAAGAGGCGGTGTTGTTCATCAATTCATAGTTGTAGATCCAAATCTCTGCACTGGCTGTGAAACTTGCGAAAGCGTTTGCTCTTTTGTCCACGACGCCGAATTTAACCCAATTAACACGCGGATCCATAGAGTTAGAATCGAACCCGTATTTAACATTGCTCTTGCCTGCCAGAAATGCGAGGATCCACCGTGCATTCGAAGTTGTCCCGAAAAAGCTTTGGAAAAGGACCCTGAAACGGGCTCTATCATTGTAGACGACGACAAGTGCAACGGATGCGGATATTGTTGTAGAGCTTGTGAGTTTGGAGCGATGACAATGCACGTAATAAGCCAAAAAGCGCTTGTTTGCGACCTTTGCGAAAATATGAAAGACGAATTTGTCGAGGAAGGCGGTAAAAAGGAGCCTCAATGCATTCTAGTTTGCCCCAAAGAAGCCATAAGTTTAAAGAATGTAGAACAAATTGGCGAAGAGACCCGAATTGACGCTGTAAAACGCTTATTTGGCGATGTTTCGGAATTTAGTAGCAAATAATTTATTTTTTATCTTATTTTTATTCTATTTATTTTTAGTATTTCGCTCATTTTCGAATGACTTTTTGAATAGATATTCTTATAATATTTTTTTCCTACTCGAAAAACTTAATTATTTCGAGTATATATTTTGCATAATGACCATTCATGCTGATACAATGATACTAAAAATTGGATCAAAAGGAGAAATCTTTCCTCCTAAGGAAATTCGAAAAAGACTTGGTTTTGAACCAAATCAGCCCATTTTAGTATACATTCATAACGATCAATTAATCGTAAGAAAACTTCATTCTATTGAGGAAATATTGAATTCTCCACCAAAGACTAAAATTAGTTATCACGCTTGGAAACAATTTAAAGAGGATTTAGGTGAGGACTATGAAATATGAAAATTCTAATTGATACATCATACTTTTTATCTCTCATTAGAATTGGGATTGAAAATATTCCCAAAACTACTTTGGTTAATCTTTTAACTAAAACATCCAATAAATATTTTTACTCAAATCTCACTCTTTTTGAACTCACAGCGAAGGGATTAAAAATTTCATCTCAAGAAAATACAATAACACCACAAGACATAAGGGTGGGAATTGATGCCATTCAAAATGACTCGCGTCTCGTATAAAAGTCGTTTATTGATAATCCATTCATCATCGAATTAGCATATCTCAATTAAAAGCAATTCATAAAGATACAATTGATTGTTTGATTTTTGCAACAGCTATTTGTATTTGTGATTGTATTGTTACCATGGATGTGTCATTCTTCGATCAAATCAGTAAAGTGCCCCCGTTAATCAATGAAATAAGAAAAATCAATGAAAATTTCCGTTTTTGGTTCAACAACCTCTCAGATGATTTAAAGTCTCTTAAATCAATTGATTCGTAGAATATTAATTACCTTTTAGTGAAATATATGAATTTAGAAATCACTTCCAATTCAATCTTTTTAATTCTTGAAAATTAAAGTAAGTTTATTATTTTTTATACATTCCATTTCCAACTGGTGAGAATTTACGAAATAAAGGTGTTAAAAACCTTGAATAGTTTTTATAGCTTAAATCCTATTATCTAGTATAATGGAATTATGGAACGATTACGGTAAGTTTCAAATTCACGCCTTCTGGTCGAAAAAGGTTAACGGTTTGGTTAACGAGATAACGAGCCATCACACCAAGAGCTACGCCACGCAGCACGATATCACGTTAAAGTTCGTAAATGACAATATTTTTCAAGGGAAAGGGGAGTTTAACAAGGAATTTAGAAAGAAAGGAAAAACCTATCCCGACCTAAAAATCTCGGCAACAAAAAGCGATAAGGGGTTTGAGGTCGTGGAATTACGGGTCCACACGAGTCAGCTAAAATATTTGAGGAACGAGTTAAAAAAAAGGGAAAAGACCTTTTCAAATAGCGACCACCTCTATTTTGCCTATTTTTTACAGGTGGGCTTGAAAGAGAAGGGCAAAGTTTTAAAAGATAAAACTTGCATTTATTACTTAGTCTTAATTAAACTATCGAGTAAAACGCAAACACTACCTATAAACGATTTGGTGGCTGAGCTAAAAATGGGCACGGAAGATTTCGCGAAGAAATTAGCGAAAAAGAGCGGAATTGAGGAAGAAAAGGAGGAGCTTTTAGGCGTGGAAAATATGATTAAAGTGGTAGATCTGGAGCGGAAAGTAAGAGGCTTAGAAGAGGATATAGAAGA
>JAUWHC010000294.1 GCA_030606095.1 Promethearchaeota archaeon
GTTAGGAATGCCCTGTCTTCTAACGTAATAACTAAATAAACTATCTAAGACTCGTTCTAATTTCTTTGGAGGCTTTACAGGTTGAACTGGAGGTAATTGGTTGTAATCTCCTACGATAACAACCTTAGTAAGGGGTTCGTATTTAACGTCATCCTCAAGACTTAAATCTTTGACAAGCTTACTATCTAAAATCTGCGTACCTGGCATACCCGCACCGTTAGGTATCTTTACTTTAAAATCGTGTTGGTGTACAAACTGTAAACTTGACATAAAATTATCAATTGGTAATTGACTTGCCTCGTCTACCACAATCAAGTCAAACGCAAAATTGTCGTCAACTCTATCGGGTAGATAGAACAATTGATGAGCGTTTGCAAACAAAATAAAACTCTCTTCAAGTGATTCTTCTAACATATTAGTTGCTGTGACTGATCTGTTTTGACCGTTTAATTTCCAAGTATTCCCACTCCTAACTAAATCGTCAACATCTCGACACCCAACTTTCTTTTCTATGGGTTTTTGATATAGAGACCTTAAAAAGATCATCTGGAGGTTTGCGGATTTAACTAATTTGTTCGAACTATCTTTACTATTTCTAATTTTATCTATTATTACCCGAAGAGCGGCGTAAGAAAAGCAAGTAACTAAAATTTTTACCGATTTTTGACCCCGTTTTTTGCAACGCTCGTAATATTCGTCTATAAACGCGGCGATCGTCTGCGACTTTCCTGTTCCAGGCGGACCTCGAATTCCAGATATAACGTTATTTAAAGCGAGTTTAATCGCAGCTTTCTGAGAAAAATCAGGAGTGGGAGTAATTGGAGTGATTAATTCCTCTGTTTTTTCGACCCTTTTTTCATTAGCTAAATTTAAAACTAATTTTGGAGAAAAAAGATATACCGCGGGGGCAGAAAATTCCCAAGAATGTGGCCAAAACAATTTTGGGGTTGAACGGATGTTCCACAGAAAAGCAAGCCGGGCACCTAACCACGATGTCCCTAACTGATGCCTTTGTAGCAACCCATCCCGACCATAAAGCTTTTTTGACCAAGCATCAATTGTCGTGTGATATAAATACCATGTAAAGAACTTTTCTTTATCCTGATATTCTTTATAGAACTTACTGCTTGTTTCCTCAGTAGTTACGACGTATCCCTTTATTTTAGGATACCATACCATTTCTGCTATGGTTACCTTATACATCTCTACAATTCTACTTAAGGGCATATCGCGGATTTGATTAGGGACTAAATAAACCCTCTGTCCTACTCTCAATTTCATATTACTTGAAAGCCCGACTAAGTTAAAAGCACAATATACGTTTTTTCCGCTCCCCTCATTAATTTGTAAACTATCAACTTGAGCAGCAGCTAATTTACCGATACTAAATTCAGGGTATGTCGTTCTAAGATACTCCGCTTCTAATTCGTCAAAAGCTCCCGTAAACTTTGAGAACAAGTACCACACGTGAGAAATTGGATGTAATTCTGAATTGAGAAAAACGCTTTTAAAAACTGATTTATTAATAACTCTCGAATGTTTTGAGATTATTTGGCTGAATTCAACTTGAAATTTCATTCTAAGCCAATTTATCGTGCGAACTTTAAACATCATTTGGCGCCCTATGTTTTTTTCGAGCTCTTGCTTTTTTATTTTATCCTTCTCCTCTGCAAGAAATTCGTACCAATTATTAAAATCCATATAATTGAAATGAGGGATCCAATACCTCAGATTTACGTGTGTTCCAAAACTCTTTTTGGCTATCTCGTGCCATGTATATGTAATAACAGTCGGAAAACCAAAAATTGTTTCGGCAAAATCTTGTATGTTAAACATCTTTTTATGTTGATAAGGATGGGACACTTCAGATTCAGAAGGCGAAAAAAGAGACATGATGGATTCAAAAGCAGAAACCGCTTTTCGATCCTTGATAATAGAATCAAGGTTTCTTTCAAGCATTTCTTGGAAATTATTCAATTGTCTACGAGACCAATAAAATAAACTAGTGGTTGGACCGTAATACCTTCCAGCTTTCTCCGAGTCTGTTACCAAATAATTTTCAATTATGTTGCATAGTTTTAAAAGATAATCTAGTTTAATTATAACTTTTCTAGCGAATTGTGCTTCAGTTTGGTTATCATTACCTTCGTTCACAATCGCAAACTGATATATTACTGTTGATCGTTTTCTTATTGAACCGTCCTTATTTTTTTCACCTTTTAAAAAAATAAGAACCACTTTAAGCTTTCCTAAAAGAGATAAAAACTCTTCGACCTTTTCTAAAGGAATTTCTCGAGTTAAATATTCGTTCAATTCCTTCTGGATTTCCTTTGGGGTTTTAGATCCCTCGTAACCCTCTTTCCAAATCCTCCACCAATTTTCGTAAACCAAACTATAAGGCGCTTTAGGCGATACTGACATGTATAAATACAATCCCGCAGCAAATACTCTTTGATTAGCAGGATCGCTTTCCACTGAGAAATTAATAGCAATTGAAGAATATTTAGGAATAGAATACGCGTGTATTTGTCCTGCACGCGGCTTAATTACTTTATTCTCTGAAATAGACTGTGCTTTTAATTGTAAGAGGGGTAATTCGGGGTAAAGAGATTCGGGCGTGTTGCCTATTTTAACGCTCTTCAAGTTATCAACCATGTCACCTATTGTTTTGAATCCACGATCAAGCAATTGTTGAGCAATAGACATAGAAGTATACGGAATAAGCTTTAACGACCACTCTTTAGGAGGTTTTGTCCCATCCATTCCCAAAGACTTTTTACAATCTTCAATATAATAACAATATCCACAATTTGCCTGAATATTCACCGGAATTGAATCAATAGAACAAGGACACCTCTTCCAGAGCTGCTGTATTTTATTTACGAGGGTTTTAAAAATCTGATTTGATTCGTCCCACTTGAGGAATATCGCTAATTCAAAAAATTTGTCAAAGCTTTTAATTTTATTAAGATCCTCCTCATTATATCTTGGAAAAATCCCGTTTCCATCCACTCGAACAAAGAATTTATCACTAAGACCGTGTTCTTTTAGAAAATACGCAAGAGTTTGCATATAATACAAAATCTCGGTGAATTGCTTTTTTCCTACGTTAATATCGCGAATGTTTTTAATATCTATTACCGAGATCGCATACCGCGATTTAAATTCTTCTTTTGGAACTTCTCGTACCTTATTATCGGGTAATAATTCTCTTACTTTATCGGAGGGATCATTCAATTTTTCAATAATTAAAATATCTGGTCGTTGTTTTGAATAATCAACGGGCATAGGCTTTTTTCTGCTAGAAATATTAAAAACTTCTTCGAAAAAAGTACGAGGGTTTTCGTACTGATATTCTAATAATAAAAGTTGATTAGATTTTTGTTGTTGTTCAAGAGCTTTATAAAACTCAATAAACGCATTTGGTGATAAATCTGAGTTTGCAACTATAGTTTTTTCCCCTTTTTTGTATTTCACTTGTTTCAAAGAAACTAACCTAGCGTACACTAATTGCTCGTATTTCTGACCCATTAACTCCAAATAATTTGAACCATGGCGGCGTATTTTTGGTTTCTCGATAGGTCTATTAGGAGATATCCACAAATCTGGCTTTTCTTGAGCTAAATCCAAAAATAACTGCCTTTCACATTCTGTTTGGACAAACCTCGTTAAAATTTGCTTATTAAACTTCTTTTTTTCAGATTTATCTGATTTATCAGTTCGCATGTTCCAATTTCACAAAACTTTTATCGTTTTATTAGTCTTCAACACAATATTTAAAAATATTTGCAAATATTTGCAATAGATTAATTGCCTATTATAATAGTAAATTTTACTTATTTAAACCTTTAAGACGCTTAGAATTAATTAATTTATTAAACTAGTAAGTTACGAAGAAAATGAGTTTAAAGAAAATATTCACTCTACTATGCCTTTTATAATAAGGTTCATTCAAAACAACAAGGATTAAATAATCTTATCACCTATTATTAAGTGAACTATGCCGCAAGACAACTGGAAAACTATTTTTGAGAATCAAGTGAAGCTACGAGAGGAACTGATTGAGCGCGTTAAAAAAGGAAAATCAAACTTAAAATTTAATCGTCCATACTTGATTGTGTCAGATATAGCGTCCCAATTTTATTCTGAGGCAAAATTAGAATTAGATTATATTTTCGGGAAAATTAAGACTGAAGCGCAAAAGGAAGGAACGAAGCTG
>JAUWHC010000318.1 GCA_030606095.1 Promethearchaeota archaeon
AGGTACTAGAGTTCAAGCAGCATTGAAATGGGGCGCCGAACAATTAGAACAAACTAATGTTGAGATGAAATTATGTTTCCTCTTAACAGATTGCATGTTTTTTGAAAAAGAAAAAGAAATCAAAAAAGAATTAGAAGCATACGTTAACCAAAAAGTAAAATTTATCTTAGGCGTTAACACTCAATCCTATACCAAACGATACGCTGATTGGATTTTAGAAATGACAAAAGGAGAAATAGTTTACATCTTAAAGATACCTGACATTCCAAAAATTCTCACAGAAACTTTAGAAAAAATAGGTTAATCATAATAATATTGAGCTACATTAGTAAATAACTTAAATATATTCTTTTTAAAACCTTTTTTATACTTAATCTCCTAATATATATCATGAGTGATTTTAAAAACGACCCTAATTCCCGCCCGTTTCGCTCGAAAAAATGTAAAAATTTTGAGTTTATCGCCTTTTGGTCGAAAAAAATCACCGATTTTTTTAATCTAATTGAAAAAACGGGATCTAATGCTCATGTGACTCATCATGATCTGCTCGTCAAATTCGTTAATAAAGAATACCTGAGCGGTGTGGGTGAAATGGACCACAAAAAGCGGGAAAAAGGTTCTAAACACGACGACCTAACCACACCTTCAGATGTTATAGAATTCAAATTCCGTTCAAACGCATTGGAATCATTACCCGGCGTTTTAAGAAGTGCCGAGGAGATCTTCAAGCGCAACGATTTAATCCATTTTGCATACTTTCGAAGAAGGCTCAAGAAAGACAAAACAAAAATTATTAAAACCCGAGGTTGCATATATTACTTAATAATAATAATATTTCCGAAAGATGTCGAGCGTCTAAATTTAAAAGCTCTTTTGAAGGAAGTAAGAAAGGAGGAGATAGACTTTACCAAGGAAGTAGCTAAAGAAAGCGGCATTGATATGGACGACGAAGAATTATACGCCGTCGGCAACATGATTAATGAGATTAAGCTTGAACGAGAGCTAGAAGAGAAAGACAAGGTGTTAGAAGAGAAAGATAAGGCGTTAGAAGAGAAAGACGAGGCGTTAAGAGAGAAAGACGAGGCGTTAGAAGCGAAAGACAAGATTATTAAGCAGTTAAAAGAGCAAATAAAGAGCAAATAAAGAGTAAATAAGTAGACTTTTTCTTTCCTGTTCAAGTTTTAAATTTCTGTTTTAATCATAATGGAGAAATCTAAAATCAAATAAAAGATGATTCATTTATTAAACGGAATTCAGTAAAGTTGATAAATAGCTTAACTGAATAATGATGGTTAATCATTTATTTTCTTGGGTATCTGTTATAGAAAATTCTGACCACCCTTTCTTTAGGCTGTTTTTATTGATATTATGAAAAGAACTAATAATTTTTAGATCAATATCATTCATAGAAAAGTTATCAAAGTCATAAGTGAAGATATAAAAGGATAAAATAGGACTTTTATGTAGAGGAAGAGAATAAAATTAAGGGAAAATTGTGAGTGCAAGTAAGGATCTTTTTTATAAAGCTAAGAGTTTGTATCAAGAAAAAAAATATCAAAAAGCCTTAGAAATTTATAAGAACCTTTCTATACTGCATCCTAACTATTATAGAGTATGGAATAATCTCGGGTTATGCTATGTAAGATTAAATGATTATAAGAAAGTCATTGTTTGTTTTGAAAAAGCCATCGAAGTTAACAATAAGAAAGAATTAATATGGAGTAATTTAGGTAAAGCTTATTATCATAATAACGAATTTTCTAAAGTAATCGGGACATATAAGAGAGCTTTAAAAATTTTTCCAAATAACACCTTTTTTTGGAACGGAATTGGAGCGGTATATATCGAATTAAACCATTTTAACAACGCTATTAAAGCTTTCAAGCAAGCTCTAGATGTAGATCAAAAAAATCATACTGCTTGGTCTAAATTGTGTATGGTATATGGAAAAAAGGGAGTTGATTTTTCATCAACTGAGTTTAAGCCTAATAGTGAGGTTTCGTGGCATCAATTATCAAAAGCTCTATTAATTTCAAGCTTTTACGAAGATTCTCTCAACGCAATTAATAGAGCTTTATCAATAAATCCAAGTTTTAACGCTGCTCTTATATTAAAAAATAAAATCAAGCTTATCATTAAAGAAAATGAAAAGTTAAAGAGTGCTGAATCTGAAATTAAAACTGATTCGAATAAAACAATTGAGAGAGATACATATTACGAGCGATTTAAAAAATTACAAGAAAAAAGAAAGAAGCTTTTCAATGAACCAAAGTATCAAAAAGAGTTAACTCTCGAAGAGAGATTTAAAAATCTGCAAGAAAAATTTAAAAAAAGATCAATGCAAATTGATGATACTCTTGACTTTGAGCCTACTAAACCTGTGGAACCTCAAAAACCAAAACCGAGAATAGAAGAGGCTCATAAACCTTTAACACAATTCTCAGCTGATAAAAAGCTTATTTATATTAATAAAAAGTATTACAAAATAGATGAGTGCAATTTCGTTATCGATGGAGCAAATGTAGCTCGAGAAGGAATATCAGATAATAGAGGGGGAAAAATTTCAAGACTCCATAAATTATTTAAAAAATTAAATAGCTTCGGAATTACTAAATACATTATTCTATGCGATAGATCGTTGTATTATACTATAGATAATAAAAAGGAATATAAATATTTAGTAAAAAATGGTAGGGTATCCGAGACTCCCGGTGGCACCGAAGCAGACCATTTCATTCTCCAATACGCTAAGGAGAATAACTCCTATATCATATCTAACGATAGATTTAAAGAATTCAGGAACTTCTTTGGAAATGCATGGCTTGGTAAACATCTGATAACATTCAAATTTATAAAAGATATGTTGTATTTTGACAAAATTTATACCGCTTATTAAAGCTTTTATCTCTAAAAATATTAAGAAACTTAAACTTAAAACACTTCAGCGCATTGCCTATAGATTTTATTAGCTTTTTGAAAATTTTAAATTGAGAAAATATAGAATAAAAAAGGTTGTTATAAATTTAAATTAAAAAAGACACTCCTATTTAGTATGAATAGAAGTCCAGTTAAAAAAGGAGACAAACTTAAAATATATACTGACGGTGCTTCACGCGGTAATCCTGGTCCCGCTGCTAGCGCTTTTCTATTTGTTCATAATGATAACATTATCCATGACGAATGTGATTTTAATGGAACTGAGACAAACAATACTGCCGAGTATAAAGCTATAATTAACGCATTAAAAGTTGCTGAAAAGTTCTCACGAGGGCACCTTCAAGTGTTTTCTGATAGCAACTTAGCAATACAACAAATAAATAAGAAATGGAAAATCAACTATCCACACTTATCGAAAATGTGCAGCGCGGTCTATAAGCTGCGTGAGAAATACGAACAAGTCGAGTTTTTCCATGTCGGAAGGAATAATCCCTACATCCAAAGATGCGATAGATTGTGTAATGAACGATTGGATACTGAAGGATTTAAAGAATGATATACTTAAATGATCGTGAAAAGGAATTAATAAAAGCAATAGCATTTACATCTTTTGTAAGTTATGAAGAAAATGAGTTTAAAGAAAATACTCACTCTACTATGTCTTTTAAAATAAGGTTCATTCAAAATAACAAGGATTAAATAATTTTTTACCTCATATTTAAGTGAACTATGCCGCAAGACAACTGGAAAACTATTTTTAAGAACCAAGTGAAGCTACGAGAGGAACTGATTGAGCGCGTTAAAAAGGGAAAATCAAACTTAAAATTTAATCGTCCATACTTGATTGTGTCAGATATAGCGTCCCAATTTTATTCTGAGGCAAAATTAGAATTAGATTATATTTTCGGGAAAATTAAGACTGAAGCGCAAAAGGAAGGAACGAAGCTG
>JAUWHC010000199.1 GCA_030606095.1 Promethearchaeota archaeon
GATCAAGAAGGAATTTTCCCTTTATCTATAAATGAATTGTTAGAAAGTCTTTGGTTCAAATATCTTGATGTAGAAGCATTTGTTAATCTTCCCCCAAGAGAATTCCACCAAGTTTTGCAATGTTTGTGCGTAGCAATGATAACGGGAATGTCCCCTCTTAACATTGAAAACGCGTGGATGCGATTTCCCATTTATATCCAGTTGGCAAATATTTTTTTCAAAAAAGCAAATAAAGAATTCAAACCCGAATTTTATTTTTTTGCTGCTCAAGCCATTAAAAAAGCTGCGATAGTTGCTGATATATTAAATAAAGAGGAATTTTACATTATGTGCGAGCAAGCAGCTTTTCTCTATTCAAAAGTTAATTTATTTTTAGAGGCTTCACAAATCTTACAGAATGTAGATAAAAGAAAATCGGAAAACTTCAAGAAGTTATATGCAAATAGTGTAGTTTTAGAAGGTAATAAATTATTTAATAAAAGACAATACGATCTTGCGGCAAGGCAGTACTTGGCAGCGGCTCAATGGTCGTCAATAGAACTCAAAGATAACGATTTACGAGACGAATCATTTATTTTAGCAATTAATTCTTGGATTTCTGCTTGTAAAGTTGAAAATTCGTTTAAAATTATCAATAGTCTCCCCCGTGAAAAAGCACTTCTTATCCTAAGTGAAATTGCTCAAAAAATTATTGCAATGGCAGATTATTTAATAATAGAAAAGAAATATATAGCTGCCCGCGATCAATTGTACAGTACAGTCTCCGAATATCAACAAGAAGGCTTATTTGACGAATTAGAAAAAGTTACTACTAAGTTAGCTGAAGTTTTAATAACATTATTTAAACAACAGCTTAAGGAAGAAAAGAGGTTTTTTGCAAAGCAATCTTATGATGAGATCGAAAATCTTTGGGAAACTTATAACGTTAAAAAATCAAATGTAGACGCTCAATTAGAAAATTTAATTAAATTATTCCTAGACAATCTTGAATTTGGTAACGCTACAATTTTAATTAATAAATTAGATTCCTTGTCGGTAAAGAAAAAATTAACGAAATTAAGCTCTAAAGTTGAAGATGAAAATAAGGAATTATTAAAGAAGATAATAGAAGAAAATATTGAGAAAGGTGTGGAAATTCTAAACGGTTTTATAGAAAAGGAGTTAGAAATTTTTACAGAAATTAACACCCTGATAATTCAAGAAGCTAATTTATTAATTGAAAACAGTGATTATCCAAAAGCTGCTAATCTGGTGAAAACCCAAGCAGATTTTTACAAACGAATTGCTAGGGAAGATATTCAAAATCAAATGTTAAAAAAAACCTTAGATATCCTCCTAATCGGTAAAATTTTTGATCAATTTTTTGAGGTGTATCAAGAATTATTAAAGAGAACAAAAAAGGAGTACTTAAAGAATAAACTTGCTATTATCATAGAAAAGTTAAATGAAATTGTAGAGGAACGAGATTACGAAGAAAATGAGAAAGTATTTGAACTTTTTATCTCATTTTTTAGAGAACAAATGTTATACGAGCAATCCAAGGAAATTAGTGAAATTTTTATAGAATCAATCAAAACTGAAGGACTAAGAATTGTCGAAAGTGGCGAAGATCAATTTGCCATCGAAGCTTCGCTGAATTTAATTAAAAAAGCTAAAGATATTTCGCTAGCATATATTGAAAAACCAGAATTGAGTTTTAATAATATTTATAAGAGGATTACAGAAATATATATAACCTTAGATAATTTATCTTCTGCTCATGCTATTAACGATAAGATCGACGATAAACAGCTCAAAGCTGAGCTTAATAAGAGAATCGAGAACCTCGAGGCTGAAAAAAGTGCCATCATCGTTAAGAAAGCCGAAGAATCTTTTGAAGGGGAAGTTTTAAAAGAAAGACTCTCGATAATTCAGAGTAAAGCAAGAGAGGCGCTCCAGGATAAGGAAAGGGAATTCAAACAGAGAAAAGCTTTAAAAAGAGCCTATTATATTGACGCGTTAGAGTATTTGAATACACAAGATTTTGATAATGCAATAGAGAAATATAAAGAAAGCATAAATCATTTAATTAGAATAAATAAATTTAATTTAGCTGGCGTTTCTTTAGCAGTACTTTTTTTATTGCTTATCAAACATAATAAGATTGAAGAAATTAGAAAAATATTAATAAGCACAAAAACTAGTTTGTCGAGTTTAGAAAAATCATTTACAGAAACTTTTCCAGTATCTTTGGTTGAATACCTTGTAGATATTGAGAAATTAAGAGATCCTGTTTTGTTGAATGAATCAATACAGTTTATGGAAAATTTACCGTTGTTTGAAGAAGAAATCCTTCTAATTTCTGATATCTTAGGCAAGTCACCTAAAATGATTAGTGAGCCTGAAGATTTAAAAAAACAAATTATTGAAATCGAGAAAGTAAAAGAAAAAATTAAAGAGTTAGCCAAAAGTATTCGAAAAGAAAGGAAAGATGTTGCAAGAAGAAAATTAATGAGAGATCAATATTGGAAATTAGCTTTAGAGGATCTTTCTAAAAAAAAATTTCAAGTAGCCGTAAATGAATATAGCGATACAATTCCGAAATTGCTGGAAAAAAAATTTTATAAGCAAGCTTCAATTAGTTTGATACTAAGCACGTTTTTAATGGTAAAAACAAAGGGCGCATCATTAGCTCAATCCTATTTAAATGATAAACTAGCGAAACATAAAGAATACGACCTTGAAGATATGCCGGAGATACAAATCACAAAAGAGCTTCTTTCAGCGTTAGATAATAATGTTTTAGAACTAATAGATTTATGTTTAGACCTTTTAATAGAAAAATTAGCTCTTTTTGACCCTGAGATCTTATTACTTGAATCTCTTTTACCCGAAAAAGAAGAAAGAGAAGAACAAGAGGTAAAATTAACGCGGAAAGAAGTAGGCGAAAAAAACCTACTTAATATAGAAATGGATCAAAGAATGGGTAAATTGCTGCAAAAAATGGGAGATACTAGGAGAGAACAAAAAGATTTTTTAAAGAAACGTAGTGTAATGAAAAAGAGATATTACAAAGATATAATTATATCTCTCGAAAGTAACTCATTTAATAAGGCCGGTCTACAGTATCTCGAATTAGCAAAAGCAATGTCAAAAAGAAAAGACCTTAAAACCAGTTCGCTATTAATTCTTTTACATGGATTGTCCCTTCTAAAAGCTAACGTCACGATTAAGGAAATAAAAACAAAAGTTAAAAGCTTTCTTGACTCACTCTCTACTAATAAGCAACTAGTAGAAGATACATTTCATATTACTCTCATAAAAATTTACCTGGATGTGATTTCGCACAATCTTGATAAATATCTTCCAAATATAAGAAAAATGCTAGAATTACTACCACTATTTGAAGAAGAAAAACAGTTAATTGAAGTTTAAAAAGTATTAGCTATTGTACTTTTTGCAAATTTCATGAGATCTTTTACGCGCATTCGTAAAGTGACCTCTGTGACGCGAGCCAAGCGACTAATTTCTTTCTGAGTGCGGTTTTCATTACAACTCTTAGATCCAATATAAATAGCCGCAGCGGCTATCCCTTTTGGGTCTTTTCCCGCAGAATTAAAACCGTTTTCAGAGGCAATTTCTATAATTTTGACAGCTAAATTTCTACATTGCATAGATAGCTTCAACTCGGAGTTAAATCTATCCACATATTTATCAGGGGTAAAATGTTGTACCTTCAGATTTAACTTTGGTAAAACTTCCATCAATATTAACCTATAGCTCTTAATCACTTTCTTTTTTGGTATTTGCGCGACTTTTGTAATTTCTTCCACAGTTCGAGGGATGCCATGCACTCTTAATGCGCAAAATATTGAAGCAGCAAGTAGAGTATCGATACTTCTCCCCATTGTTAACTTCTTCTTTACGGTTTCTGTATAAATTCTTAACGCATCCTCAGCTACGGTATCTGAAATACCTAATCTTTTTTGTAACCTTTGTAAGTTAGGTAACGCAATCCATAAGTTTCTTTCATAGCTAGTAGTTAAGGATCTATGAATTTTTGCCAGTCTATTAAATTTAGATTTGTATTTTGGGCTTAATAAAATCCCCCGTGCGTCTCTACTACCCCTTATAATCGTTCTTGGGCCTATAGGACTATAAACTCTTTCGTTACTCTTCCTTTTTTGGATTTCTTCTTGCGTGAAAGCTCTTCGAGGTGAATCGTCAAGAACTCTATCATACACCAAACCACAATTCATACAGACATAGAAACCAAGTTCCTCACTGATTTTTGGAGAGTCGCAGCAAAACTCTTCTTCCTTCTTGTCAAAACTTCCATTATCTTTAGGATTTGATGGCATATCATTCCTATAAATTAAATGCAAATATTAGAAACATTCAATTTCAGTATAGTATTTAAAATAAACTATATATTTAAATCTTAATCTAATTAAAATTCTGTTGTGAAAATTTAGTCTTTTTAACTATTATCTTAAAAGTTTAAAAATTAATAATTATATTACTTTAAAGTTTAATATTAATAATTACGAATTAATACAAATTGTTAGTAAAATGTCGTCCGATATCTCAAAAGTATTAGAAGTCTTCTCGAAATTTCTAGACCCAAAAGTAGCTAAAATTGGTAAACTCAAAACCATTGAAGAAATAAAGAAATTATCAATATACTCTTATAAATTTATTACAAAAAGCGAAGCTAAAGTTCTAAAAGACATAATAGGTATATCTAATATCGAAGAAGCTTCCAAATTAAACAAGGAAAAACCATTTGAAAGTTTAAATAATATTGGTTCAACTAAAGACCCTATTAAAGCCGCTGAAATCCAAGACGAATTAAATGAAAAAATCATAGTACTTAAAGAGAAATACCCCGAACTTGAAGATAGATTAAAAAAAGCAATTGTTATTAGTTCTATAATCACCAGAGTCGTAGATGAAGAAGATAATTCCGAAAAAGCAGCGCAGAAAGTAATAATAATTGGGTTAGACAATGCGGGAAAGACAGCAATTTTGAACAAGTTTGGAGGGCGGTTAGGTATTAACGATTTAGCTAACTTAAAGCCAACTAAAGGTGTAGATCGTCGTTATATTAAAACCGAAGATTCTGATTTGGATCTTTACGTCTGGGATATGGGGGGTCAAGCACAATATAGAAGTAAGTACATCCAAAATCCAGAACAATATTTTTTGCAAATTGATTTATTGATTTATGTAATTGATGTAATTGACTCTAATAGATTCGTAGAATCTTTTGAGTATTTTGAACAAATTCTTAAAATTTTAGCCCTCATAGAAGAAGAACCTTTTATTTTAATATACATACACAAATGCGACCCGGATTTAAAACACGACCCCGAGACATTACTTAAGATCGAACTTCTAAAAGAAAACATTAATCAGTTATTAACTCAGTACGGATTCGATTACGAAGCTTATTTAACTTCCATTTTTTCATTAATCTCTACCGAACCTAAGTTTTCTAAATACATCAAAGAAGTGATGAGCTCGACAGACTCGTTAACCAATCCAACTTTAAAAAAGGTTGAAGGTCTGGGAAAAACTTTAGAAGAAACTATGAACGCGGTTATACGCTTATCTGAAAGCCTTTCCAAACAATTATCTGAATTAGATAACAGATTACGCGTAATTGAAAGTGGAGCGTTTCAAATGGCTCAAAGCGGAATTCCAATAGGAATTGCCAACCCTGGTGTGGCGTCAGAACGCCCAGGAGATTCCAGATCAACCGTTTTAAATGAATTGAAACAATTATTTGAAAAAAAACGCAAATTAAACCTTTAGACCTTTCATTAGAATTAATTTATTGTAACTTGCTTA
>JAUWHC010000372.1 GCA_030606095.1 Promethearchaeota archaeon
AAAAAAATCACAGAAGAGATTGAAAGTTATAAAAAAATGGGTCGTGTACATTATAACGATCCTAATTTTCAACAGTTAGTAATTTGGAAACAATTATTAAAAGATGATTTCAAAGCACAAGAAGATGAAATAAGATATAAAATCCGTGAAACTTGGATGATGATGACTATCTTAGAATTAGCTAAAAAACAAGAAAAAAATCAATTGACAGCATTTTTTATTACTGATAAGAGACATTTTGATGGCATTGCATTTTTAGCTAAAGAATTGGATATAGGAGTTGAAATCATTAACCTTAAGAAAATTACAAAATACCCTGATGAAGAAACATCGATTAATGACTTATTGAATAAATCTATACTTGAAATAATGCCTATAAAAGTTAAAAAAAAAGAAAAAGAAGAAAGAATTTTATACTTCTTTGATACGGATGAGTATTGTTCTCCTTTTGATACAAATATGGGCTATGATGCGGGATTTAATATAGTAATACCATATTCTAAAATGAAAGCAGATAGAGTCTCAAGGCTAGTTCAAGACGCTATGTTCTCCCGAAAAGTGGGAGCTTCTTCAGTTTATTTTGTTGGTGGTTCTGATGTTATAGAAAGTGAAAAAATTGCGGAGGAAGTTTTGAAAACAATTATTCCTCCGTTTGAATCTCCTGTAATTATAGATCCACGTGGTTCTCATACAACAGCTTCAGCAATAGTTGCAAAAACACTAGAGGTTGCAAGAAACCATGAATTTTCAGATTTATCAGGTAAAAAAATAATTTGTTTAGGAGGAACTGGCCCTGTAGGGCAAATTTCCGCTTTAATTGCTTCAAAACTTAACGCAAAAGTAGTCATTACTTCAAGAAGAGAACAATTTGTAAAAGAATTGGCAAAAAATTTGACTAAGAAGGCAGGTAAAGGTGCAACAAAGATTTTAGGAGAGGTCGCAACTTCAGATGAACAATATCTGAAAATATTGAGAGACGCAGATATAATATGGTCTGTCGGTAAAGCAGGAGTACAAATATTGTCAAGTGAAATAATGAACCAACTCCCTCCAAATAAAATTGTCGTAGATATAAATTTGGTTCCCCCCTATGGAATAGAAGGAATAAAACCAGATTATTTTAATACAGAGTTCTATCCTGGTATTTATGCAATAGGTGCTCTTGATATAGGACGATTAAAATACAAAATTGAGAGGAGAATCTTTAAGAAAGCTTTAAAGACAAAAGGTAAAAAAATCTTTGATTACAATATTGCTTTTGAAATTGCTAATAAGATAGTATTCGGCGAGGAAATACAAATTTTAGTTTAAAAAGTGTTTTTGTTTATAAAATTGACTTTTTATTTTTTTTTTTTCAATGTTTAGGATTTGCTAATAAAATTTTTGGAAAAAAAGCTTTATAGACAAGCGAGAATTTATCCTAAATTATATTAAAAATATCAATTAGTTGAGAAACAAGAGTTTACCAATAAAGCTTGTAAGATCCACGACTTTAATTTTGTTTTTTAATTCTTTCGCGTCGTTTAAATAACAATTAAAGTGGGCTAAACACTTAGGGCAACTAACAATTAGATATTCGGCACCAGTATCGATTGCCTCTTTAATACGGGTAGCTTGAATCTCTCTTGAGTACTCATTACAACTTGTATAAGCAGAAACTCCACAACATAAAGCGTCTTTTTTATTGTTCTCCATCTCAATTAATTCAATGAATGGAATCTTATTTAATACTTCGCGGGGCGCATCGTAAACATGACTCAATCGTCCTAATCTACATGAATCGTGATATGTAACTCTAATTTTTTCAGAAATTGGGAATTTAACGTCGTCTATTAAGCGTTCCTTTAGGATGTACTCTGTTACATGATAAATCTCAAAGTTAAACTCATCAGTTCCTTTAAATAATTTTGGATACTCATATTTCCATGTATGATAACCCTCTGCGCAACTAAGTATTAAAGTTTTTACCCCCGCCTCGTTGAATAACTTAACATTGTACCTTGCTAACTTTTCAAATGTATCAATATCTCCTTGCCATAAATTATCGTGTCCACAACATTTTTCGTTTGAAAGAACTACAGGCACAATTTCTTTTTGATTTAAAAGACCTATTACTACTCTTGGAATCTTAAGGAAATCCATCGCACTATAATAAGGAACAACGGGTTGTATACCATAACTACATTCTTGTATATTAGATTCGTCGCATGAATTTATGTAAACATCTAATTTTTGATCTGTACTACAACAAATATTGCAATGTAAACACCTACTTGCTTCCTGGATTGCACTTTCTTCCGTGAGAGGTAATTCGACCTCATTAAAGCTTCTTAATCTTTGCTGTATAGGTAATAAGTCTATACCTTCTCTGGGCATTTTACTGGCTTCTTTTTTAGGTATTGGAGCAAGTTTAGAATTTTTTCTAATGACTCTATTTTTTTTTAAATCAATTCCTCTAAGATATCGATCGATAGAAACCGCTGCATTATTTCCATGTCCTATGGCTCTAACAGCTATTCCTTCGCCTGGGATTACATCTCCCCCTGCAAAGATGTGGGGGCTCTTGGTTTGCATTGTTAAATCGTCTGTAATAATTTTCCCCCACCGGTCTACTTCTAATTCGCCATGAGCAGCTTCTAAAAGCGTTAAATCTGTACCTTGTCCAATTGCAAGTATGAAAAAATCAAGCGCCATTCTAAACTCTGATCCTTCTATAGGAATTGGTCTTCTCCGACCAGATTTATCCAGTTCGCCAAGCTCCATCCGAATACATTCTATCTCTTTTAGAATCCCTTCTTTATCTCCAATTGCTTTTATTGGATTTGTTAAAAATTGAAATTCAACTTTTTCTTCTTTTGCCATTTCAATTTCTTCTTCTTGAGCAGGCATTTCCTTTTCAGAACGACGATAAATTACTATGACTTTCTTAGCGCCTAATCTTAAAGCAGTTCTTGCAGAATCCATAGCAACATTTCCTCCACCTACTACACCTATAACTTTATCTTTGAAATCAAATTGTTTTTTTGTTAAATTTTTATCTTTAAGAAAATTTAGACCACATAAAATATTCTTAAGGTTCTCTCCTTCCATTGTGAGTCCTAAACAAGTCTGCTGCCCTATCGAGATAAAAAAGGCTTTATAACCCTGTTTTTCTAAATCATTAAAAGATAATTTAGGTCCTACGGGAGTATTTAGTTTTATTTCAACTCCCATTTTTTCGATAAATTCAATTTCATAATCTAAAATATAGGCAGGTAAACGATATCTTGGGATCCCAGATCGTAAAGTCCCTCCTTTATAA
>JAUWHC010000264.1 GCA_030606095.1 Promethearchaeota archaeon
AATTTAAGAGATTCTATAGACTCTGTAACTTTAAAACATATATTAAAATCATAACTTTAAAAAGCCTTTTAGAACGATATTTTCTGGTGATCTCTATATCGAAAAAAGATCAGTATGTATCTCACCCATTAATTAAAGAAAAAGCAGTCTTAAGGCGAGCTTATCAAGAAAGTATATTTATTAATTGCCTGAACACCAACTGTTTAGTGGTTATTCCTACGGGGCTGGGAAAAACTATTATAGGCTTAATGTTAGCAGTACAGAGATTAACAGAAAAACCCAATTCAAAAGTTATATTTTTAGCTCCAACCAAACCATTAGTTAATCAACATTACAAATCGTTCTTAGGATTAACCGTTATTCCTTCTCAAAGCTTGAAAGCAATTACAGGAACTACTTCACCAGAAAAAAGGAAAGAATTATGGGATGATTTAAAGGTCGCTTTTATGACGCCACAAGTGCTTCAAAATGATGTAATTTCAAATCTTTATTCAATAAATAGTGTTAGTTTAATTATTTTTGATGAATGCCATCGTGCTGTTGGGGATTACGCGTATTGTTTTATTGCTAAGAAGTACATGGAATCCTCGAAAAATCCTCAAATATTAGGACTTACGGCAAGTCCAGGATCAACGGAAGGGAAGATTAATGAAATTAAAAAAAATTTATTTATCGATCACCTTGAAATTAGAACAGATCTTGATTCAGACGTTAAACCTTACATTTACAAAGTCGATAACGAGTGGATTAAGGTTAAGCTTACAAGCGAGTTTTTAGATATTAAAAAAATTATTTCAGAAAAATTAAGAACAATTTATAAATGGTTAAAGCAAAAAGAATTATTGAACACATCAGATATCTCTAAAGTTACAAGAAAGAATTTATTAGCTTTAGATAAAGTAATCAATGGGAGGATTTCGACATCTAGAACTGATGACGAGAAGTTCCAATTATTTACGGCTAAAAAATATACAGCAAATGCTATAAGGCTTTCTCATATGGAAGAACTAGTAGAAACTCAAGGATTGAGCGCTTTAGATGATTACATGAAAAAAAACATAGAAAAGATAAAACAAAATACAGCAAATAAATCGTTAAAAGAACTCCTAAAAGATCGTGACATTAAACGAGTTATTGAATTAATTGAAGCTAACAAAATAAAAGGAGTTGTACATCCTAAACTAGAGAAATTAGCGGAAATTCTGCATAATCAGATTATTGGAAATCTTAATTCAAGAGTTTTGGTATTTTGTCATTTTCGAGATTCTGTTAACAATATAGTTAAATTTCTTAAAAAAGATTCAAGTATAACGGCACATAAATTCGTTGGACAACAGAGTAAAACATCTGACAAAGGTTTAACTCAAAAGGAACAAATCAAACTTCTTGACGACTTTAAAAAGGGAATTTATAATACATTAATAGCGACAAGTGTTGGCGAAGAAGGATTAGATATAGCAGAATGTGATTTAGTTATTTTTTACGATGTCGTTCCGAGTGCTATACGTTCAATTCAACGTCGTGGGAGGACTGGCAGAAAAAAAGAAGGAAAAGTTATTATTTTAATGGCTGAGGGTACCCGTGATGAAGGGTACTATTGGGCAGAAAGAGCTAAGGAGCGTACTATGAAACAGAGTTTAAAAAAAATAAAAGAAAACGATTCCAACTCTAAAGGCGTTGGGCAATCGAGTCTTTTAAATTTCGTTAAAAAAGAAAAAGAAAGTAGAGATAAAGTTAATTTGAAAAATCAAAATAAAATTCAGTTGATCCAAAAAATTGAAGGTGCCGAAAAATTTACAATTATTTGTGACAATAGAGAAACCGCCTCTGCGGTTGTTAGGACACTATCTTTAATGGGAGTTGATTTAAAATTAAAACAACTAGCTGTGGCTGATTACATATTGTCAGAAAGAGTTGGGATTGAACGAAAAGCTGCCCAAGATTTTAATGATTCTATTAAAGATGGAAGATTATTTAACGAATTGAATGATTTAAAAAATAACTTTATTAGACCCATCTTAATTATAGAAGGAGATCTTTTTATTAATTCAAATATTAATCAAAACGCGCTCTACGGTGCAATAACTTCCATTATTTTAAATTTAGGAATTTCTATATACAAAACAAAAGATTCCACTGAAACTGCTACTTTCCTTTTTCAATTAGCGAAAAAAGAACAATCTAGTGCTAAAGGTGATTTTAAACTAAGATTTGAGAAGAAACCCATCGAAATTTCTCGTTTATTAGAATACATTGTTGCAGGCGTTCCTGGCATAAATTCGCTTAGAGCAAGGAACCTTCTTCGAGAATTGAAATCCCTCCAAGAGATTTTCAACGCTGAAATTGGTGATTTATTGAAAGTTGAGAATATTGGAAAGAAAATCGCTCAAGAAATCTATAAATTAAGTAGATTTAAATATCATAATGACTCCTAAAATAAAAAAAAATTATTATTAACTTAATTTTTTAAGATTCTGGACACCTTTACCTATTCTCTCTATAATTTCTTCAATTTCTTCTTCTTTCACGATTAATGGCGGCATCATGATAAGAGTATCTTTTCTATTACCACAGTAATTTTGTAAAACACCTTCTTTTATTATGGAGAGCATAGCTAATTGCCCAAATGTTTCGCTTTTAAACTCCATCCCCCATATAAGCCCTCTTCCCCTCACTTCTTTTATTAATTCAGAATTATCGTCCGCTATTTCTTCTAAACCTTTACTAAATAACTTACCCATTTCTTTTACGTGTTTTAAGAATTCGGGATCGGACTGTATGTCTAACATCTCGCACGCAATCGCACAACCTAAATCTGAGCCACCAGTTGTAGAAATATGAATGAACGGATCGTCCTTAAAAACTGACTTCTCTATAAATGGTTTGTAACTACAAGTAGAGATTGGATATATCCCCGAGCTCATCCCTTTTCCTAAAACCATAAAATCAGGAACAACTTTTTCATTCTCATATAAACCACCATAAATCGCCCAGAAATGACTTGTTCGTCCAAGTCCGGCTTGAATTTCGTCAATGATCATCATAACCCCATGATCGTCGCAGAGTTCTCTAACCTCTGAAAAGTAACCTTCTGGAGCGATTAATACTCCAGCTGTTGCAGGAATAGTTTCTAAAATAACACACGCATCATCATCCGAAATAGTTTTTTTCAAGGCGTCTCCATCGCCAAAAGGGACTTGCTTAAAACCAGGAAAATTCCATAGAAAGTTTTCTTTAAAGCCAGGGTCTCCAGTTGCCAAGGCAAATCCGGTATGTCCGTGAAATCCTCCAATTGCGGAGATACATCCTTTCCTTTTTGTATATGCCCTTGAAAACTTAATGGCAGTATCAACTGCTTCACCACCGCTAACCCCAAATGTTGTTTTTGTTATTCCTGGAGGCATTAATTCCGCTAATTTTTTCCCCAAAATAGCTCTCCATTCTGATAATTGCAGGTGATCACCGATATCTAGCCCACCATCTAAAGCGTCCTTAAGAACTTGAATAATTCTTGGATTTTGATGACCTAAATTATAAACACCTCCACAAGTGTGGCAATCGAACAGTTCCATTGGTGGATCAGAGGGTCTTGGTCCAGCAAGTGTCCTAAATTTAACTCCGCTCCGCTCTCCTGGTACAATTCCTATCCCAAATCCTTTAAAAGTGCGAACTTTTGGTGCGTTTACATGCTTTGCGTATAATTTCATTATCTCTTTCTGTGATAAAGTTCCAATATATTTTTTATTTGAACGATTTTCCATGATTTGACAATATTTTTTTTTCTATTAAAATATTGCTTATAGTTTTTAATGTAAAAGCGAAAGAACACACACATGGAAGTAAATTTAGTATTTTTTTATTCAAAATTGAATTCTAGAAATAAAAGGATACTTTTTATGGCAAATAATACTAAAAAGGTTGTAATAAAATTTCATAATTGCATGAGAAATTTTTTAAAAATTGAAAAAGCAAACAATTAAAATTAGTAATAAAATTTTTATGATTAAAGATTAATACTTTTATTTTAATATTTACAATAATAAGATTATAATCAAAAAAACTTGGTGGAAAAACAATTATCAAATTTAAAGTAATAGTAGCAGGTGCTAAAAATGTAGGAAAAACATCTCTCATTAGGCGCTACGCCACTGGAAAGTTTGATAAATCAACTTTATCGACAATAGGAGTTGATTTCGAAACAAAAAAGGTTGTAGTGGACGATACAGAGATTCTCCTCAACATTTGGGATTTTGCCGGAGAAAAAAAGTTTCGTCTTTTATTACCATCTTATGTTTCAGGCGCTTCTGGAGCTCTTGTTCTTTACGACATTACGAATAAGGATTCCTTAGAAGATCTTCACAATTGGATTAAGGTTATTACTTCGGTTCCACATTCTCCAAAAACAAAAATAATGATTGAAGCTAAGATTGATTTAGAAAACCAAAGGGAAGTAAAACATGAAGACGCTAAAGATGTATTTAATAAATATAAATTTCAAGGAGATTTAGTTGGAGTTTCTTCAAAGACGGGAGAAAATGTAGAAAATGTCTTCGAAATGCTTGGACGGCAGATTCTCAAGACTTCTTTAAAAAAATGTTCTAATTGTAGTAAATAT
>JAUWHC010000015.1 GCA_030606095.1 Promethearchaeota archaeon
GCTATCAACCTCTAGGTTACCTAACGGAGTTTCCCATTCGCCTACTTCTAATAAAACAATGTTATTATATCCTAAATCTTCAGTGGCTAATATTACAACAGTATCCGGGATTTTTTCCTTAAACAAATGTAAATATGTATGCGCCGCACAGCTACCAGAATAAGCGTAACCCCCATGTGGGGATATTCCGCCAAAAATTGTTCTTGTTTTCTGGTTTAAAGCGTGGAATTTTTCACCTGGTCCAAATTCTTTATCTAAAAAGGATTCATCCAACATTTTAATTAAATCCAGTTTGGAACGTGGATAATAAATTCCCGCGGCAGAAGATTCTCTTAATACCAAATTTAGTTTTGAGTGAATGATTTAAATTATTCTATTAAAACAATTGTATTAAAAATTTATATAATTTTATCTATTGTATGTTAAATTGGAAGAATTATTAAATTATCCGTTATACATCTAATTAGATGAGTAAAGAAAAAGAGCCTCCCATTTCGCTGGAGGATATAAACGACGACGACATCCCAGAAAAGATTCCAACTAAATTTATTAATAATCGCGTAATTGTGTTTAATCCTTTGTTTGCTTCCTATTTATATGTTAAACAAAAGTTTTTTGGATCTCCTCTCGGGATTAGTAAACCCCGTTTAGAATATTTCTCTAAACCATCGGAATTATCTCTAATTGAAGCGCTTTACTTGTTAGAAAAAGAAAAGATTACTATATTTGACGCTAAAAACGATAAGTACCTTTCTCCTAAAGAATTTCACGAAATAGGAAAAAAAATACATCATAAATTTGAAGAAAAATATATTATTTTTCAAGATTTAAGGAAAAAGGGATACGTTCCTCGTCCAGGACTAAAATTTGGTGCTGATTTTGTAGTGTATAAAAAAGGACCTGGGTTAGAGCATTCAGCTTTTATTGCTCATGTATTACCTCACGATGCAAAAATAACTGCGATTGATATGGTTAGAGCTGGAAGGTTAGCGACCTCTGTAAGGAAAAAGTTTGTGATAGCTAATCCACTAACAATGAGTTATTACTTTTTCGAGTGGTTTAAACCCTAAATTGTGATAAAATCTTACTACTAATCAATCTTCCATAAGAATTATTAATTAAAGTTTTAAAATTTTCCCTAAAGAAGTTTTATTGATAAGATTATTTACTTATTTATTGTGCTCTAAACATTAATTCTAGCGAATCCTTGAGAAAATTATCCTTAAAAGATCTAATCTGTTCAAAATCTTCATTAGAAATAGAATAATTGATATTTTGAAATTTTTTTAAAACCTCTTCAAAACGACTAATATCTAATTTAAAACCCTTTTCCAAGAGAATTTTTCCCTCTTTGTAAAGTAAGAGAATTAATTTAATTAGGGCTAATAATTTTTTATAGCCTGTAAACCTGTCTATTTTTTCATAAGAATTTTGAATTAAAAAGCAATTTCTAATTAATTTTGCCATGAACAGATTTAATTTTTGATTTTCTGCGAGATCTAAATCTCCTGTTAGTTGTAGGACTAATTTAAATTCATTTTCATGAGATAAAATTTCATTAACCTGTTTTCGGCATTCAAACCAATCAAGATTTGTTTTGTTCCATTCAAAGTTTCTTTCTTTCCACCATTTTAATAAGTATTCAGGATAATTTGAATACGAGTTAAGCCAGTCTATAGCAGGATAATGTTTTAAATAAGCCAACTTAGGATCTAATGCCCAAATACCTTGAACAACTCGTTTAGTTGCTGCTGTAACTGGTTCATTAAAATCGCCTCCAGGAGGTGATATTGAACTAATAATTGTTAAAGAGCCAATTCTAGCTTTACCAGAAAGGTCACATCCCAGGGATTTAACAACACCAGCTCGTTCATAAAAACTCGAAAGCTTTGACGATAAATAAGCAGGATATCCCTCTTCTGCAGGCATTTCCTCAAGTAAACTTGAGATCTCTCTTAATGATTCTGCCCATCTTGAAGTACTATCCGCTATAATCGCAACATCGTATCCCATATCCCTATAATATTCAGCAATTGTAATCCCTGAAAATAGACTCGCTTCTCGTGCAGAAACTGGCATATTCGAAGTATTCACAATAAGAATTACATGATCTAAAATAGGCTGTCCTGTTCTAAGATCAATATCCTCGGAAAATTGTTTTAATATATGAGCAATCTCGTTGCCAGGCTCACCACATCCTATAAACACAATAATATCCGCATTACAATATTTAGCGATACATTCTTGAAGAATTGTTTTCCCTGTACCAAACCCCCCAGGAATTGCAAATGTTCCTCCTTTTGCTATAGGAAATAATAAGTCAATTACTCTTATTCCTGTAAGTAATGGTTCTGAAGGATTCATCTTTTCTTTAAAAGGTCTAGCTTTAGTAATTTGGCTTTTCTTTAGCATACAAAAAGATTTCTCTACATGCTTAAATTTAATTCGATATATTTCATCAATTATAGTATAAGCTCCTTCATTTGCTATGTATGACAATTTACCAAAAGCATTATAAGGTGCTATGATTTTGTGTTCTATAACTGGAGTTTCGAGAACAATTCCAATTATATCTCCACCATTAATTTTGTCATTTATTTTTTTTTTTGGAATAAAATGCCATCTTTTTTTTCTGGAAAGTGATGGAAATTTAATTCCTCTTCTTAATTCACCCCCCCCAAATTTTTCAAAAGTTATTTCTAATGGTCTCTGAATACCATCAAATACATGGGATAATAATCCTGGTGCTAATTCCATGGATAGTGGTTCTCCCAAATTTATAACTTCTTCACTTAATCTTAATTTATGCGTACTTTCAAAACACTTAGCTATTATATGAGCGTCATAAATTTGAATAACTTCACTTAAAATATTATAGTTAGAAATTTTAACCAAATCATAAAGTCTTGTTTGATTCCCTAATCCTTTTATCTCAATTAAAGAACCATTAATAGCTGAGATATAACCACGATTAGAATCTTCTTCTAATTCCGTCATGTTTTTAATCTATTTTAATAAATGATTTAACATAAATTAGTTTTTATTTATTAAGATAATATTACTTCCCCACAATTTGGACATTTCTTAACAAAATGTGGCAATAACATTCTACAATTTGGACATTTTCGAATAATTGGTTTTCTATATTTTGAATCAAGCTTAATATGATCGATCCTTCTTACACGATGCTTTTCTAACTCCTTTAAATATTTTTCTCTCTCATTTTGCTGTAAATTGTTATATCTATTACGCTTAAATAAAGAGGAAAATCCCTTGCCTTTAAACAACATACCAATAAAGAATAGAAAAAAAAATAAAAGAATTAGCAGAGCGAGCAAATGAGAGCTTCCAAAACTTATTAAAGTATTATAGAAATAAAAAAGAAATATCGTAAAAATTATTAATAGAACTAATTTTAACATTGGAAATTTCTTTTTTGTTTTTTCTATCTCGCTTGTCATTGTCTTTTATTTTGGTAAAGATATTATTAAAAATAATTAGTAGAAATATAATTTCTTGCATCTTTAATACTCTCCCTTGTTTTTTCTGTTTCAATCTCTCTTTCTATCGCGCTAGAGATAAGATCCTTCTCAGTATCCCTTTTAAATGAAATAATAGAATATTTTTTTTCTAAAATAAATGGAATAAAGGCTTTACCTCTTCCTTCATAAAATTTAAAGAAGAATTCATAAAAGTGCAACCTAATAGCGTTTATAAAAACAAGGACACCTTCTAAAAGTATTACTATTGTATTTCCTAATATTAAAACTATTACGATAACAATTTGGATAAATATGCCTTCTCCAGGAATTATTGAAACCATGGCTTTAATTGCGAGCAATAAAGATATATGCGCTAGCGCTAAAGCCAACAACCTTATATATGAAAGAACGTTACTCAGTACTGATAATACTGTCTCAAATGTATCCATAGATCCTTTTCCAATTAATCCCATGAAAGACTCTTTCTTTAAATAAGAGATTCCTAATACTTTACCAACAGGTTTAAAAAGAAATAACATTATAGCTGGAATTAAAGGGAGTAAGATAGGCGGAAAAGGAGAAGCAAGCCATGCCTCAAAATCAATTCCCCACACAAAAATTAGAAGGATGCCACCATCTAAAAATAAAATTTTCATTAGGGTTTCTGTAAAAGCTTTATATTTTTTAGACATTTTCCAAAAATTTACGAATTGAATTAACCAACCAAGATTAATATGAATAACCCCAATAAAAATAGTTAAAATAAAAATTACAAAAACATTATTTAATGGATCAAACAAATTTATAAATCCTATAAAGGGAATTGGAATTGGAATAGGTTGAAGATGATAACCGAGAATTTCTTCATATCCAAAAAATTCACCGTATAGAAAACCTCCAAGAATAGACCAGCAGCCACACCAGAAAATGATCCAACAAAAATTACGAAGGTCTCTTTCTCGTTTTCTAAAAAGTATCGCACCAACAATTCCTGATATTATTAAAACCAGTCCATGTCCGATATCTCCGAACATAATTCCAAATATCAAAGGAAATGTAATGAATAGAAATGGAGTTGGATCGACTTCGGAATAACTAGGTGTTCCGTACATTTTTGTTAGAGTTTCAAAAGGTCTTATCAAACGATTATGCAACATCAAAGTTGGTGTTTCCCCTTTTAAATCGTCCCATTTTTCTGTTGATTCTCCTTCATCTTTGGGTCTTTCTTTTGATTTAGATCCACTTTTCTTTGTTTGTTTTTTAAGTACTTTTTCTATATTATCTTGATCTCTTGTTATTTTTCCCCCTTTGCCTATATTTAATACTTCAAATGTTATTTTATCATGAAAAATATTTATTAATTTTTCTTTTAATTCTTCTTTTTTAGCTTTAAGAACAAAAAATTTATAACTTAAACGATTTAGTGATAGTTCTTCGAATTGATTACTTACCCAACTATATTCTTCAAGATTTGATATTCCTTCTTCTATAGCTGCAAACTTTAATAAGTTGTTATCTCTAATTCTTCTTAATTCATTTTCATATTTTTTTAAATAATTTTCAATAAGTTCAAGTTCATTATAAATTCTTTTAAAATTAATGCCACTTGTTGTTAAGAATTTCTTTAATATTGGTACAGCCTCTCCATGGATCATACTAATTTTTTCTTTTAGCTGGTTTTCTTTTTCCTTTGGGTAAATTATAAAAAAAGCAGTTCTGTCATTCGATATTGTTTGAGTTTGAATTACACTCGGAAATTCAGAAAATTCGAAAATATTATTTAATATACTCAAATTTTTTGAATATGTTGTATAAATCTTAAAATCAAAATAAGCTAAATTAGAAAGATTCTCGCGTGATATCCCATAATTTTCAAGAAACTGATATGTTTTTTCAATATTATTAATTTTTTCTAATTCTATTCTTGTGGTAGATGTATATCTTTCTAACTCATTGAAACGATTTGTATAAAAATTAATCTCTTCTAAAAAATTATTTATTAAATCATGTGAGTCTTTTGCCACGAAATTAATTTTTTCTCCTTTTTTAATACCTTTTTTAATATTTAATTCTTGAAAATCAAGTTCAGTAATATCTAATTTTTTCAATAACATCTCTAAATTAAGTCTTAAATTCTTAAGTTTATCTTTAAAGATATCTTCTTCTTCATTTTTTATTTTTGATTGATATTCTCCTTTTTCCCTTATATGAGTTAATTTAAATTCAGCAAGATTAGTTAAAAGAAGATCTTTATAATCTTTATCGATTATTATTTTAAATAGAGACATCTCATTACCAAATTTCATTATTCTCACTTTCTCTAAATTTATGATTAATTTTTAATTAAACTTTTAGTTTTTTTCAATCTAATATAATTTTCTCTATCAAGTTCCTCTAAAATTTCTTTAATGATCTTAATATCTGATTCTAATTGGGGTTTGATTACATTCTTTAATCCATTTATTCTTCGACTGATTTTTTTAAAATTAAACGCAAGGCTCAAAAGTATAGCTTCTTTTTCAGCATATAAAATAAGATATTTGAAAAAGTCTTTTAAAAAGATAATCAATTCATCAAGATGATGACTTGTATTTTCAAAAGAATAAGGTGGAAGTTGTTCTTCTTGAACTAATTCATAATCTATGTATGGTAATAAAATACCTATATTTTTCTTATATTTTATATCGATAAATGGTTTGAATTGGATTTTACTAATTTGATTTATTATGTTAATTTCTCGCTTTCCCATTTCTTTATAGGTTTCATTTAACTTTAATAATGCCATTTTATAAGACTTATAAAGATTGTTTTGATAAATTTTATAATCTACCCAAAGACTTTTGATTTGGCGTATTAATTGTTCTTGTTTATATTCCAAAAAATTCTCTCCTTTAGTAACAAAATCTAATTTTTTCTTTAGAAAAATTAGATTAGTTTTTGTAGGTTGTAATTTCCTAAAACTTATGATTTACTCCTCCTTTGGATAGTATTTGTCTATATATTCTTGATGAATTCTAAATAATTGATTTTTTGGAAGATTAGATAACACTTCCCAACTTATTGAAAAAGTTTTGATAAAATCCCGATTTTCGTTAAATCCTTGATTTAAAAATTTTTTCTCAAAATCTTTTCCGAATTTTAATAAAGCTTTTTGTTCTAAATTTAAACTATCCTCTCCTACTATTGATATTAAATCTCTTACTTCTAAAGCACTAGAATAAGAGGCAAGCAACTGAGAACTAATATCCGCGTGATCTTCTCTTGTTGTTTCTTTACCTATAGCATCTTTCATTAAACGTGATATAGAAGCTAAAACTTCAAAGGGGGGATATATTCCTTTTTTTTGGAAACTACGACTAAGAACTAATTGTCCTTCTGTAATATATCCCGTAGTATCGGGTATTGGATGCGAAATATCATCATTTGGCATTGTTAAAATTGGTATTTGTGTTATCGATCCTTTTTTACCCTTTATTACTCCCGTTCTTTCATAAATAGAAGCAAAATTAGAATATAAATATCCAGGATATCCTTTTCTACTTGGAATCTCTTCTTTAGCGGAACTTAATTCTCTTAAAGCTTCGGCATAATTAGTCATATCAATTAAAATAACAAGTACATGCATATCTTCTTCAAAAGCAAAATATTCTGCCGTTGTTAATGCCACATTTGGAATTAATAACCGTTCCATCACGGGATCGTCAGCAAAATTGATAAAAGAAATGATATTTTGGATATTTCCACTTTCTTGAAAACGGTCCATAAAATAAATTGCTTCATCTTGAATAATTCCAATTCCACAAAAAATTATTAAAAAGGGTTCTTCCGTTAAAACTTTTGCTTGCGTTACAATTTGAGCTGCTAATTTATCATGGGAAAGACCTTGTCCACTAAAAATAGGAAGTTTTTGACCCCTTATTAATGTGAATAAACCATCAATAACAGATATCCCCGTTTGTATTACTTCTGAGGGATACCGCCTAGCAAATGGATTTATTGGAATACTATAAATATCTTTCTCTACATCAGTTAAAATATCTATATTTAAAACTTTTTTTGTAAAAATATCAATAGGCTTTCCTAAGGAGTTAAAAATACCTCCTAACATATCTTTTGAAATTTTTATTTTGAATGTATCGTCAGTGAAAATAATTTGTGAATTAGCTGAAGACATTCCTTTTGTATCTTCAAAAACCTCAACAACAATTAATTCCTTATTTATTTTTACTACTTGGCCAAGTCGATTATCTTGTCCTTCTGTATGGATTTCAACAATTTCTCCGTATTGCACGTTATGTTTATTTTCTATAAACAAAAGAGGTCCTATTATTTGTTTAATATTAGTATAGCTTATACTCATTTTCCTTTCATCGTACTATAAGATATTTTTAATTCATTAATCTCATCTAATAATTTTTCTTTTAGTTTTTCAATTTTATAAAATTCATTATTTGGAATGGAATTGCCAATTCTTAATATTTCATTTATAATCTTAAGATCTTTAATCTCTTCAATTATTATACCCTGACTTAAAAGTTCTTTAGCTTTTTTATGTAATAAAAGAATCAATTTTATTAGCCCCATTAATTTTTTAAAATCTGTATAATTATCTATATCATCAAAAGCATTTTGAATCAAGAAACCTTCTTTTATTAATTTAGCACAAAAAAGGATAAGTTGCTGATCTTCTGGTAAATTCTCTTCTCCGATTAATTGAGTTAAATTTTTTAAATCATTTTCTATGGATAAAATTTCATTAACCTGATTTCGACAATCAAACCAATCGAGATTTAACTCTGGCCAGAGGGTATCCCTTTTATTACACCAATCAGAAATATATTCGGGATAATTAGAGTAGGAATCAAGCCAATTTAAAGCAGGATAATGTTTTGCATATGCAAGCCTCGCATCTAATGCCCAAAAAGCTTGAACAAAACGTTTGGTAGTCGCTGTAACGGGTTCACTAAAGTCTCCAGAAGGTGGTGAAACAGAACCGATGATCGTTAAAGACCCGATACATTCTTTATTCGAATTGTTTCTTCCTAAGGGGTAAACAACACCAGCCCTTTCGTAGAAACTTGATAGTTTTGAAGGTAAATATGCGGGATACCCTTCTTCAGCTGGCATTTCTTCAAGCAAACCTGAAATTTCTCTTAAAGATTCAGCCCATCTTGATGTACTATCTGCCATAAGCGCGACATTATAGCCCATATCTCTATAATATTCGGCTATTGTAATCCCCGAAAAAATACTTGCTTCACGAGCAGATACAGGCATATTTGACGTGTTTGCTATTATTACAACTCTCTCCAACAACGGACGATTTGTTTTGGGATCAATGATCTTGGAAAATTCTTTTAAAGTATCAGCTATCTCGTTTCCTCGTTCACCACAACCTATAAAAATAATTATATCTGCATCACACCATTTAGCTAAGGATTGTTGGATTACCGTTTTTCCTGTTCCGAATCCTCCTGGAATTGCAACTGTGCCTCCTTTAGCTATTGGAAACAGTAAATCAATGATGCGTGTCCCTGTAATTAATGGTTCAACGGGACGGATCTTTTTTTTAAACGGTCTGCTTTTTGTAACTGACCATCTTTGGATCATATTAAATGAATTTTCTTCATTTTTATTTTTTAATCTATAAATTTCATCAATAATTAAATAATCTCCTTCTTCTACGATATAAGTTAAAATTCCAGAGACCATAGGAGGTGCTAATATATAATGTTTTATTGAAGGTGTTTCTTGAACCACTCCAATTATATCGCCCCCGTTAACGTTAATATCAGGTTCTAATAAAGGCATAAAATGCCATTTCTTTGTCCTTGATAATGAGGGCAATTCTACACCTCTCTTTAAGAAACTTGCGTTTTCAAATTGTTCTAATATTCTTTCCAAAGGTCTTTGAATCCCATCATAAATACTAGATAATAAACCAGGACCTAATTCCATGGATAAAGGTTCTCCTAAATTAATAATTTTTTCATTTAATCTTATATTGTTTGTATTTTCATAACACTGAACAATTGTTTTATTCGAATATATTTGAATAACTTCTCCTAATATATTATGGGTAGTAATCTTAACTAAATCATGAAGTCTAATATTCTGTTCTATCCCTTTGATTTCAATTAAGGAACCATTAATAGCAGAAATATATCCGGTTTGGTTATCTTTTTGGGATTCATTCATAAGTTTTTAAATATTCTTCTATATCTTTTTTTTTTAATTGAATAAATTTCTCTAAACTAACATCTAATTCCTTATAATTTAGATCAGAAATTATTTTTGAAAATTCTATTTCAATATCAACATAATTTTTATTTATTATCGTTTCTATTGTATAATCATAAGAAATTAGGGCCTGCGTTAGATTAACTTTAAATCCACCAATAAACGCCTTAGAATCTTGCTTGATAATAACTGAATTTTTAAAGTTCTTTTTAATTTTATTAAGATCTTTGTTAAAATAATTGTAATCCTTAGAATTTAAAAATATAATAATATCTCCTTTGTTATCTATGTCATTTCTTACATTATTAATAAATTCTAAAAAAAATTCAATATAACCCGAATAATTATTGTTAATTTTTTCTTTTATACTCTCGTGAATATTGATTCTTAGAGCATTTAACAATTCATTCTTTAGTCTTAATATTTTCTCTTTTGATTTTAAGAGAGCAGATGTTAAATAATTATTAAAAAATTGTGTATATGTTTCGATAAAAATGGTTTTGATCCTTGAAGAACCCTCGGATTTTTTCTTTAAATATTCTTTTCTAATTTCAGCTTTTTGAAATAATGTTTTCCTGTGAATTTCTTTGATTTCTTGTTGAGCTTTATCAATCATGAACATTCCTAAAGCTCCAACATTCTTTTTTAAATCTGTCTCTTCTGAAATATTACTCACTCTTTTAAACTTAAATTTTTTCCAATGGATTCATAAATCTTATTTAGGAAAAGATCTTTAGGTATGACTTCTAAGTTAAAAATTTCTGGGAGATAAAAAATAAACGGTTTTCTTTTGTTTAACTTAAAGTTAACCAAGAAATCTTCAATATCACTTGGCAATTTTAATGAGATAATTATCATATCAATTGAAGGCTTGTTTATTAAATTGTTAAATTCTTTTTGAAAGTCATCACTTTCCTTAATAACAGTTCCCTCTATCCCTAATAAACCTAACATTGAGACAATATCATCATAACCTAATACATGTATTTTTTGTTCAGACACTAAAAATCATATCCTAATTTTTCTAAACTTATTTCTATTAATCTATTCTTATTATTTTGATAAGTAGCTTTTATTGTTTTTATCTCATCATTATCTTTTTTTTCAAAATTTTCTAAATAACCTTTAACTTCTTTTGAAAAGCCTTTTAAAACCAAATCAACAGATTCCTGCTTCTTTCTAAGTACTGTCTCCACATCTTTTTTTTCTTTATCAATTAAAGATTGAATTTCAGCAATACTCTCTTCTTTCGCCTCATTAATTAAAGTTTCGTAAATCTTTTCGATATCACTTAACCAGTTAAATAATTCCATATTATTCACATTTCCATTCTATGTTTTTTTAAAGGATAACAGCTAATTTGCTAATTTTATTGAATTAAATTTTTTATTAATGATTGAAACTACTTTTGGTAATATTTCTAATTTTATTTCTTTTTCTTTCTTTATAATTAATTCTAAAATCCGGAAAATAGTCAAGGATTCTATATCGTTTATCTCAAGCTTAGATTTTGTAAAGTAATAATTCTTATAGATTCTCTCAAGCGCCCATAAGGGATGCTTCAATTCTAATTTGTCAAACTTGTACTTTAATTCATGAATTGACCCTAAATATTCGTTAATTATTGAAAAAAAATCATTTAAGGTTTCTTGATCTAGAAGATTTTCAATATCATCCGTTTTTAAAAAGAGGTTGTTATTTATAATAAATTGAGCTAATAATTTTTTATCAATTTTGTTTATTATACCCCGATAGATTGTGTTGATATTATATATCTCAGTATTAAGGGAGTTAAATAAAGAAATCATCTTTTTTTCTTTTTTATTTAATATTCTTTCTCGTTTTGATAAATTTTCATAATACAATTGATCCAAGAATGCTTCAAGAACAAAAATTTCATTATAGTTCTTAAAATAAAGAAACCCCTCTCTTATTACCTTATTATATTTTGTTGGTTTCATGTGTAATTGAATTTCTTCTAAAGTTTTAGCTTCGATAATTTTTTTTATCAAATCTGTGTTTTCTAAATATTCTTCTATTAAAAAATTGACATTTTTTGATATTTCTTCATTATTCATTCCGATAATCAATCCTAATATAATTTGCTTGATATTCATTATTTCATATTTAACTAAATAATCTTTCAAGAAACGTCTCATATTTAACGGAGAAATGGAAATTAAATCCCCTATCAGGTTAAAAAAGAAATGGAATAGTGCTTTCTCAATTTCTTCAATAGTATTTTCTTTAATATTTAAATCAGGATAAAAAGGCTCGATAAAGTTAATAAAACCTTCAATCTCATTAAATTCCTTTAACTTTTCTAAAGTATTATCATCAATGATTAATTGTTTAAGAGAACCTATCTTTATAAAAGTGTAAACATAAGATGGAACGGGGACGATCATTTGAAAAACACCGATGATAAATATGTATTAAAAAAAACAATAATTTTTTAGGGCGGGCTCGGGATTTTTGTCCATAATAAAATTCCAATAATCAATCCATATATTGCTAAAGCTTCTCCTAAAGCTACTATTAAAAATGCTTTAAAAAAATACTCTTCCCTCTCAGTCAATGCTGCTATAGCAGAAGTTCCCATAGTTTTTAGAGCCATACCACTTCCTAATACAGATGCACCAACAGCTATTGCTGAAGCAATCCCCAATAACCCAGCCGTTGAAGATTGATAATAATCTATCGTTTCAGATGGAGCTACCTGGGCAACCGTTAAAGTAATTAAGCCATTTACGGAAAAGAATACCAGTAAAACTAAAAATATTTGATAAAATGCAAGTAATAAATAAAATTTTTGTTTACCTTTCAAATCTTTCACTTTTAATTATTAATTTCTATCTATTAATTGGGAATAATATTAATTCCCTAAAAATTTAACTTTTTTTTAGTTTGTAATTAAAATTAGGAATAGGTATAAAGATAGAAAAATTAAAGAAAATTTGGAAAAAGAGAAATGATAAAATTAATTTATTAAATTAACTATAGATTAAAACTCTCATAAGATCTGCGATATCGTGGATACGATCTGCTAACTGCTCTAGTAGCACAATACTATCCCTGATACGTAGTAAAATTCTTATGTCTTCAACATTAGAATATAAAAACTCAAGAAATTGCCTGTAAGTCTTGTCAATTTCAGATTCAAGTTCATGAATTGTAGTTGTGTTATCAAATACTTTATCCGGATTATCCCTTAAGTTTTTTATAGCTATTTTCAAGATACCAGCCATTTCCATAATTTGGTTTATTAACTTATGATAGTTCTTCTTAATCTTATCTGCACTTTTACCGGTTAAGCTAATTTTTGTTAACATATCGACAAATTCGAGGGGATAATTAATAACATTATCCATCTTCAACGCTAGTGCTACGTAATCTCCGAGATTAAAAGCTTCTGCCTCTGAAAAGTTCTGTATTAAACGAATTTTTAGCTCGTCACCTTCTTCTTCTGATAATTGCATTTTACTTTTCTTCTTTTCTAAACTTTTTTTATTAGCCTTAAAGTCTTCTGAAATACTCCAAGTGGTAAAAAAGACTCCCATATCACTGATAACACTATACAATACCCTTGAATGTTCTATAAGTAAGGAAATTATTTCTTCTTTGATTTTCCTATTAGATGACATTTTAAGAATCACTATATTTTTAATATTCTATGAATATTATATGATTAAATAAATAAAAATCATCAGTTTTTACTGAAATTTAATTCAAAAAGATTAATAGCATCAAATACTTATAAGGATTATAATAGATTCCATTTTAAATTTAAAATATATGTTATTTAACATAAGATGCGAAAAAAGGTGCTTTTTGAAAAATGCGAAAAAAGGTGCTTAAGAAATGGCGTAAGTACGGCGAACTATCAAATTTAGGAATAATCGTTCGCCGTAAATTTTTTAATAACTGCTTTGACGGAAAAATAATTGTGCTGTCACATCTAAAGGGTTTTTAGAACTTGTACCACGAACAATGAATTTTTTATCCAATTGTTCTAATGTTTCAACTTCAATTAGATTATGTTGTTTGAAGATAGAACTCCAAATTTGAGTATTACCCGATCAATTTAACTAAATCTCTTTCTAACATTTGGATAAAATTCTTAAAACTTTCGATAGGAATTTTATAACGACCGTATTCGATATTGTAATTAATCTTCCTGTGTTCTAAATAATCGTAACAATACAAATTAAACTCGATAATACCGTCTTTTATCTGAGGATTGATTAAAAGATCGTAACTCTTTTCGTTGACTTTTGAATAAACTTCTTTTACTTCCCAAATTAATTCAACCATTTCTATTATCTCCAAATTTAATTAATATTTCAAAAAATTAAGTAAAAAAAGTATTTATTATTGAGGAATGCATTCAAACTTATCATCGTTTATTTTAGTAATGTATTGGTCGTTTAGCGACTCCTTCATTACTATTAAATGTTAAATTTAAATAGATCAAAAATTATTGTATTAATGTATGTCAGATAACAGAAAAGAGATTAAAAAAAAGATAAAGGCTTATTGTGATTTAGGTAATAGGTGCAATATTAGATCGGGCAATTATTTTAATAAAGGTTTTGATATGGATAAAAAACCATCTATTTCTTATAAAACTGCTGAATCTTATAACATTAGTGTGGATAAAGATGGAATCATAAAAAATTTTTCATTATCAGTTAAGAGGTTTATTTTTAAATTTATTTTTGATCATATTCATGCTAATCCAAATATATCGAACGGAAACCTTATTGTTGCAATAATTAATGAATTAAAAAAAACAAAATACATTTCAGATATAGAAGAGTTTAATTTTAAAGTTAATTCTTCTAAATATATGTTTTCTATTAAAAATTTGTTGAATGATTTAATAATCATAATTCATGAAATGATCAATTGGAACAATCCTATTAACATAACTGCTTTATCTACTAATATTTTTAAAAAATATGATTTTTTAACTACATATAAAGAGATTAATTCAATTAGACGAGTTCTTACTCAAATAATTAATCACCTTAACACCTTTACCGATATATGTATTAACCGAAGAGAATTTATTAGAGAAAAAACTAAAATAATTCAGTTTTCTCAAGAAGAAAAAGACTTTCTTCAATCTTTTTATCCAAATTTTATACATTCACACAATAATAAATGGACATGGATAAAAGACAATGATGATATTAGAAATTATCTTTTGTATATCATTTACCCTTATTTTTTTATAGATTCTAATTTAATTTATAACGATTTTATAAATTTGGGTTTTAATCATTTTTTGAATTATATTTATAAATTAGATCATAAAAAATATGCTTTTAATATTATTAAGAAATACACGCTTAATTTTAATCTTATTGATTTAGAAACGCTTATAGGAAAATCTGAAACAACTAAACGAATGCAAACTGCAAAAAATAGATTTAAAGACGAAGAAATAAATCAAAAATCTATTAAACATATAGAAGATAATAAAATAGAATTACATAAATCGAAAATAGAGAAACAAGAATCTCTAAGTATGTTAGATTATGAAGAGAGATTTTTATCTATAGGTACTGAAAAAGAATTAATGACAAAAATTTTTTCTATATTATTACCTTATATTAAACATCATGAATGTAGACAAAATAATCGAAATGACGCTTACATTGAGGTAATAATTTCTCAGATTTTTCATAATGAAGCTGAACAAAATGGATTTTTTTTTAGTAATCGTTATTTTTTTAATGCTATTAATAGTGGGAAAACTGAGCATTTTACTATGGAATCTATTGACAGAATTCGGTTTTTTATGAAATATTCACCAATTTTTAATGAGAATATTAGAGAAGAAGTTTTAAGTGCTTTAGATTCTTATATATCGCCATTAGATACTCGAACTATATTAACAAAAACTGATATATCAAAAAGAAATTTAAATGAATTTAATTTAATAAAAGAAATTCAAATAAATTATTTTAAGAAAAAGAAAGAATATATCTCATTTGGTAAGTTAGGGGAACTTATTACAGAGAATCGAAAAATATTTACAAGTCATTTTACAAAAGACTACTTTTTTCACCCTTTTACAATTTATCAAATTGAAAGTTGGATTGAAAATAATTTTAAAGAAGATTTATCCTATTTTAATAATTTAATTTCTCAATGGAGAAAGGATAATAACGATTTGAGTATTTATGCTTTACATAAAAAACCTTTTAGGGACATGGTATTTTCGATTTTAACATTATATACAAAAACTTATAATGAATTAATTTCTGTAGCAGGTTTAGATAGATTAATGAACGAAATGGGAATAATCACACAAGAGTTTTTCACAAGACGTGTATTATATGAATTAAGAAATAAGGGTTATAAAATGGACGATTCTAATATTAATTTAATGAAATATTTTTTAGATATAATTTTTTCTCTTAATTCAATAGAAGCTAATGAATTGAACGCAAAAGTTATAAACTATGAGAATATACCAAGAACAAGAAAATTACGACATTCAATCATGTTCCTTCATTTACATAAATATCAAATTAAAACACTTTTGGATATAACATTAGGATTAGATATTATGTTATGTACCTTTTTTTCTGATGAAGAGCTTACTCTTTCTGCTTTTAATGGTGGTATTTCAAGACACCATTTAGATTTCGATCCTGAATATAATTTCATATTCGAACAATTTTCTAATAATGAGAAGACTTTTATTAAATTTAAATTAATTCCTTTTAGATTTCTATCATCTCATAATTTTTTTCATAACATGGGAAAAGAAATAAGACTTATCAGTACTGATATAGCTAAAGCTAGAATAGAACATATATATAGTTTTTATAAAATGGATTATAATAACACATTATCTCGTGATTATTATATTAAGCTTTTTATAGATTTATTCGACAAAAGAACGGATTATATAAACTATTATGAAGAAAATATGTTTATTTGGAACAATTTTAATGAAATTGGACATGATGTTAGTATATCTGAGAATATAATTATTGAATTTGTAGATCGTTGGATTTTATTTAAAGAAAACATCAATAAAGAAGAAATATGGTATAATTCTTTCTATCCACAGTTTTATAATTTAAAATATATTCCGTTTATTCAAAAAATTGAAGATTATAAAATTACACGTTTAT
>JAUWHC010000413.1 GCA_030606095.1 Promethearchaeota archaeon
GTATTTAATAAATATAAATTTCAAGGAGATTTAGTTGGAGTTTCTTCAAAGACGGGAGAAAATGTAGAAAATGTCTTCGAAATGCTTGGACGGCAGATTCTCAAGACTTCTTTAAAAAAATGTTCTAATTGTAGTAAATATTATCCATTAGAGCTTAAATATTGTCAATTTTGTGGACAAAAAACTCGCTAATTCTACTTTATTGAATGTGAACTCAACATTTTAATAAATATTCATTTTTAACAAATCCTTTTGAACGAAATAGGATTTTTGTAGAAGCAGATGAGAAACAAAAGATAATTTTTATTATTTTTCCTTACTGAGCCAGATATCTTTCATCATACTTACAAAAGAAGAGAGAAAATATGATTTTCCCGCATTTTAGGTTATTCAATAACCTTACTTAAGCGGGAGTAATTTTTACGGTGTTACATCTCCACATCCTGGCATCTTACCTTACCTCAATAAATTTATAGCTACATTATACTTATGACGAATGAAATCGCTCTTAATGTTATTAGCGATTTTATAAAACCTTTCTATATCAACAACATTTAATAAACTTAATATTTAAACTTAAAGAAAAGAATATGAGACATATAAGTAGTTTAAATAGTTTAATTTTTAAAATCGCTGTCTAATTTTTAATTATAAGGAAATTAATTATTTATGGTTTGAAATTAATAAATTTAATAATTTTTTGAAAATTTTATAAAAGATAAAAAGGAGTTATATAAAAATGACTTATAAAATACAAGATGATATTGCTGAAATAATTGATCGTCTAAGAAAAGATAACATTTCATTTCAAGATAAAACTATTTTAGTAACTGGAGGTGCAGGATTCCTAGGTTCTTGGGTGTGCGATGTTCTAGTAAAACAAGGGGCATATTGCATATGCTTAGATAATTTATCTTCAGGAAGGATCGATAACATCTCTCATTTGATGGAAAAAGAAAATTTCCGTTTTATTAATCACGATGTTTCTAAACCTATTTATTTTGGTATGACTCATCATCCAAACGGGATTTGCGTGGGCGATATTAAGAGAATTGATATTGTTATGCATATGGCTAGCAGGGCGTCTCCATTTGAATTTAAAAGATTTCCAATTCCAATACTAAAAAGCAATACTCTTGGAACGATGAATGCTTTAGGTATTGCGAAAGCCCATAATGCTTTATTTTTCTATACAAGTACTTCGGAAGTCTATGGTAATCCTCCCGATGAAGCGATTCCGACATCTGAGACCTATTTTGGGCACGTAAATCTTAATTAGGATTTCCTATAAGAGCGCATACCCCGTAGGTCCCAGAAGTTGTTACGATGAGTCCAAAAGGGCCGGAGAAGCTTTTGTCAAGGCGTATGAATTACAACACGGAATCAGAACGAAGGTAGTAAGAATTTTTAACACTTCGGGACCAAGAATCAGATATGGACCGGAGTTTGGAAGAGTTGTTCCAAACTTTATTCGTCAAGCGTTAAGCGACGAAGATATAAATGTTTTTGGCGATGGTTCTCAAACTCGCTCTTTCATTTATGTTGTAGATGAGATTGAAGGAATTTTAAAGATCGTTTATAAAGACGAAGCAATTGGAGAAGTTATTAATTTGGGTAACAATAAAGAATACACTATTTTACAATTAGCTAAAATCATAAAAGAATTGACTAATTCTAATTCAGAAATTGTATTCAAGCCTTTACCTATTGATGATCCTGTTAGAAGATCTGCTGATTTAAGAAAAGCAAAAAAAGTTCTAAATTGGCAACCTACAACTTCTTTAAAAGAGGGGTTATTGAAAACAATAGCTTGGTTTAAAGATAATGTTTAAAATGAATAGTAAAGAAGAGAGAAAAAAAATAATTAACGGCTATAAAGAATTTGATAAAATTCTCAAAATTCTCTTAATTATCGGTATAATTATTGTGTCTGGCTTTATAATTTATGCCGTACTATCACCTAAACCGAGTTATTGGTATCTTGGTATTTTGAATTCTGACAAAAAAGCAGAAAATTACCCTACTAATGCTGTAGTTGATGAAAATATTACTTTTTATATTTCTGTTGGAAATTATTTAAATCGGGATTTTTCGTTCAATATAGAAATTTTGGAGGGAAATAACAATACTATACTAGGTTCATCACCCTCGTTAAACGCAATCTCAATTGCAAATTCGTCGACAATTACTTTACCTCATAGAGAGGTTTGGGTTTCAAGTGCATTTAATATTTCTTTTTCACAGGTCGGAACGAATCAAATTATAATTGCGGAATTATGGGAAATCCCTTCTGTAGGTATTAGAAGATTTTACGATGTGGTATTTTTAAGATTAAATATTACTTCTTAATAATCGTGAAAATGAAACAATAATAATATAATCAATCTTGATGATAGCAATAAATTAAAACCTTATAATTTAATCTTTAGATCCTATTATTTGTACATCTTTAACTCTTACATACGGGGCTTTAAAAGATCCATAAATTCTATAATCTTTTGAGACTGCATCAATATTTTTAAATAAATCCAAAAGATTTATACCAAACATAGTTTCGTTTAAAGCTTGTTTAATTTCTCCATTCTTAATTAAATTACCTTGGGAAATTAATCCACTAAAGTCCCCCGTAGCAATATTTGCCGAATCTCCGGTAGAATTTAAGAATATACCCTCTTTAACATCTTGTATCATTTCTTCTATAGAAGAAGTTCCAGTTTGCATAACGAAGTTTGATATACCTATAGAAGGAACAGAACTAAAGGACCTTCTAGAAGCGTTTCCAGTGCTTTCAACGCCTTCCTTCCCTGCTGTATAACTGTTGTGTAATAAGCCCGATTTTAAAAAAATTCCTTT
>JAUWHC010000088.1 GCA_030606095.1 Promethearchaeota archaeon
ATTGCATCTGCTCCTGCATTCTGAGCTTTTAATGCTACATCTAAATATGTTTCATTACTATCTCCAAAGACACTAACAATCAGAGGTATTTTATGTGATTTTATTTCTTCAATTTCAGAGATAAAGTTATCAATCCCCGGATTACCAAGTCCTACACTATTTAGAAAAGTCCCCGGATATAATTCAATAATTGAAGGATTTTTAAATCCCTTTCTAGGTCTAGGTCCAATGGATTTGGTTGTTATAGCACCTATTCCGACATTAATCAATCTCAACATCGTAGAATAAGACACACCTAAGATGCCAGAAGCTAAAATTAAAGGAGAGTTTAATTTTAAACCAGAAATATTTACTTCAAGCATATACTATTATAATGTAAGAAATTATTATTATTATTATTTGAGAAATTTTATTTGCGCATAGATTTAGAAAAATGAAATGTTATATCATTGATACATTAATAGGAATATATACCATTGATGATAGTGGAAATTTTCTTAATTTTATTGATTTCTTGGACGATGTCCATAGAGTAGTTGGTTTTTATGATTCATTAGATAATAATATAATCGTTAAAGAGTATTCAGATTTTATCAATGAGTTGAGAAATTCGGGTTTTGACGAATTTGTATTTGATAATAAAAAGCTACAGATTTTAACATCAAAAGAATTAGGATGCAACACTTCTTTTGAAAGACACTCTCTTGAGTTTAGAAATTTTCGCTTTAATTTAGAAGATCAACTGAAAAGAGTAGGTATTCATAAAACTCGAAAAGAAATTCTCTCCATTTTTAAGAAAGTTGAAGTTCAATTAATTAAGAAAAGAATAAGTCAAGCTGGAGCTCGAGGAGATGTAGAAATCATTCAAATCATAGAAACTCTTGAAACTCTTAAAAAATCGATAAGCCTATTCTCAAGTCGGCTTAGAGAATGGTATGGTTTGCATTTTCCAGAGCTTACTGATAAATTAATTGAAGATAACATTATGATTGCAAAAATGGTTTCAATTTTAGGAAGCCGAGATAACTTTACTTATGATAAGATTACTCAAAATTTTAGTTTCAAGGAAGGAAGAATTAAAACATTACAGAAGTTGGCTTCCCAATCAATGGGGGCAGACATTAATCTTAATATTATTAAAAACTACGCTAATCAGATTTTATCATTGGACGAATTCAGACAAGAATTAGAAGAATACTTAGATTCATCAATGGAACAAGTTGCTCCAAATCTCAATGCTTTAGTCGGAGGTTTAGTTGGAGCGAAATTAATAGCAAAAGCGGGAAGTTTAAAAGATTTAGCTTATATGCCAGCTTCGAGGATTCAACTACTAGGCGCTGAAAAAGCTTTGTATAGATTCCTTAAAACCGGTGAAAAACGACCAAAACACGGGTTAATTTTTCAGTGGAATTTGATTAGAGGAAGTAAAGCGTATAACCGTGGAAAGATTTCTAGAATGGTTTCAGGGAAAATAGGAATTGCGACTAAAGTAGATTTTTTTAAAGGTGAGTTCATAGGAGATACTTTAGCAAGAGAAATTGAAGAAAAAATAAAAGAGATTGAAAAAAAATATCCAAAACCTCCTATAAAAAAAAGTGAGCTCAAAACCAAAATAAAATCAAATAAAAAGCAAATAAGTAAGAAAAGAAGGAGGTAAAGTTAATTTGAGCAATGTTAATATCAGAACACATCCAAAATACTCTAATGTTTATATATCTGGGCCTCCACATAACCTAAAACTTTATTCTAAAAACCTAGTTCCTGGTAATAAAGTGTACGGGGAAAAGTTAATTACTTTTAAAGGGGAAGAATATCGAGAATGGGACCCATATAGAAGTAAATTAGCTGCAATGATATTGGAAAAACCTTCAGTGGATTTCTTATCAAACGAATTAAAATGTTTGTATTTAGGAGCGTCGTCGGGTACTACAATATCTCATCTCTCAGACATAGTTTACAATGGAATTATCTATGGAGTAGAATTTGCTGAACGTAGTATGCGACAATTAATTCAAAACACCAAGAATAGAAAGAATATTGTTCCAATATTAGGAGACGCTAATTTTCCGGAAAAATATGCTAATTCCGTTTTTACCAATATTGATTTAGTTTATCAAGATATAGCTCAACCAAACCAAGCACAAATTGCTATTGCGAACTGTAGTTATTATTTAAAAGATAAAGGAACTCTTATTCTTGCAATCAAATCTCAATCAATAGATAGCGTTCAAAAGCCTGAAAAAATTTACATTCAAGAGAAAAAGATTTTAGAAAAAGCTGGTTATAAAATAAGCGAAAGCTTTAACATTCATAAATACGCAGCGAATCACATTATTTTAATTGTCCACAAATAATTTAGCTAATATTTTTATTAACATTCATTTTACAAAAAATTTATACAAAATCAGTAATTTTTTTCGAATATAATTCTTCTCTGATTATTTTTTTCGTAGTTTCCCACGATTTTCTCGCGATAGGTGGAGCTTTCTTATTTTTTCTTATCCATTCTCGAAGGAACGTAGTACTTCGCACATCTGAGGGATATCCTGAGCCAAAATCCCCATATTTTTTTTTTAAATCTTCAATGAGGCTATCTCTCATATCTTTGGCAATAATTGAGCTCGCTGAAACTATTGGGTATAAATCGTCAGCCTTGTGTTTAGAAATGATTTTTTTTGGTGAATAATTTAATAATGCCTGAATAGATGTTTTAAATCTATCTTCAATGACATCTGCCGCGTCTATATATATTACATCTGGTTTCAGTTCATTAATAATTTCTGCCATTTTGAGTTCTTCAAGTCTATTCAGTGTGATTTTCTTCTCTTCTCTCGCGTCTATTTCTTGAGCTCCAATAACTTTTGTTATATATGTTTTACAATTTTCTTTTATATTTTCAGCTAGTTCACTTCGTCTTTTAGTAGATAATTTTTTTGAATCTTTAACCCCGATTTCTGTTAGAAACCCCAATTTTGATTCAAGGAAACACACGCCACAAATAACCATGGGGCCCAAGACAGGTCCTCTACCCGCTTCGTCAATGCCACAAATAACTTCTTGGTTAGTTCCCTGATTCTTGGATGAGCTCAACGAATTCCTCTTCATCGTCAATTTTTTCTAAATTTCTAATTTTAATAATAGGAATTTTAACATTTTTGAGAGAATCGGGTATTTTAATATCGTTATTTACAATAAAAATAGAATTTTTTTGGAACAATTCAGTAAACATTTTCAAACATTTAAAACTAAGTTCGTTAATTCTTTTATCTTCTTCAGAAACTCCTGAAAAGAGGGGGTAAACGCTACTTTCTTTATTTTCATCAATAGTTTTTGAATATAACGATAGTTTGAAAGGAATTGAACCTTTCTTGGACCAATAAGAACAGATTCCAATGTCATTTAAAACTTCTTGAAGATGAGATTCAAAAGTGTTTAGGGTGATATCTTCTTGCGGGTCTTTTCGATCCATACTAAAATTGAAATTCCAATCAAAAATGTTAATTCTTCTAAAAAGATCATTACATTCTAGTATTAATGAGATTTTGTTAGCTATTTTTTCAGAAGGTCGCATGCTTTCATTTTCATACGCACAGACAGTTCTTTTAGTAATTCCAAGTCTTCCAGATAGTTCTTTTCGTGAGATTGCTTGTTTTTCTCTCAAAGATTTCATTAAATTACCGTTTAAAAACATAACACCTCCTCCTCTTCTCGCTAGAATGTACGGATATAAATCTTTGCTGAGAATGTTTTCTAATGTTGTTAAAGTTATAAACGGCAACCCCTCTCTAATGTAAATAGTGTTATCTTCTAATTTATGATAGCGATTTCTAATTCCTATTAACAAGGGTTTAGATTTTAACAATAAGGATAAAGATTTTACATCATTTATTATATCAGCGTTTAAATTATCAATATTGGAAAAAATTTTTACGCTAAAAACTAAATCTTTCTTTTTTACTAATAAGTCAAAACAAAACTTGTTTTTTTTATTAGAAAAGGAGTCTAAAATAAATGTCTCAAAATTAGCCCTTTTAAGCATATTATCTATTTTTTCAAGTACCGCTTCAATCATAAATTCCCATTAATTAAAAGATAAATAGTTAAATAAATTTTTTTTATTGTGACATTATCTTCGAACTTAATTAATGTAATTGTTATTTCGATTTCTTTAAATAAAGATCAACCATTATTTACTTGTAAGTTTAAGGAAATCAGCGTCAGTTATAATTCCAATAAATTCTTTATTTTCTTTTACTAATACGGCTGGATATTTAATTAGTAAATTTGATATATCTTTAGCGTTCCAATTTTTTTCAACTTCTGGAAAGGGCAATTCTATAATAGTTAAAATATCTGCGTTTATTAAATCTGGATTTTCAGTTATATGTTTCTGAATTTTTTTGGCAGTTATACTTCCGAAATTATGGTTTTTTTCTAAAATTGGTATTTGTGAAAAATTGTATTTACTCATTAATGTTATGACTTCCTTTATGGTCGAATCTGGTACTATAGATATTATCTTTGGAGTCATAATATCTTCTGCGTGCTTTTTAGATTTTTTTTTCAACATTCGTTCATTTTCTAGGAATTCGATAATTTTTTTCACTTTAGAATAAGGTGGGTCCATGTCTCCATTTTCTATTCTTGAGATTGTAGATTGCGAAATTTCTAATTTCTCACCCAATTCTTTTTGGCTAATATTTAATTTTTTTCTTAAATCTTTAATTCGAGATAAATTTGGCAAAACTTCCATTTTAAAATGCGTAAAACTTATTTAGTATAATTTAAGTGCATATTTCATGCAATATATGCATATTATTATCAGTAATTATTTTTAATTATCTTTAATTTAAAAAAACATAATAAAATAATTATTTATTTAATTAAGAAAGAGTTTAATCAAAATGTTGAAAATCACACGGGCTGACTTTTTACCTATTGAAAAAAGCAGGTTTCCTGAGATTTGCGAAAGGAAAGGAATAGGACACCCAGATAGCGTTTGTGACGCCGTTGCTGATGCTTGTTCGAGAGCGTTATGTGTTTACTATTTAGAACATTTCGATAGAGTGTATCATCACAACGTTGATAAGGCCGCTTTGGTTGGTGGTGTTGCCAAACCAGAGTTCGGAGGAGGGACGATCATTCAACCACAATATTTTTTAATAGTAGGAAGAGCTATACATCAAATTCTTACAGAATGTGGAACTGAGCATAAATTGGAATATGTACCCGTTGCTACTATTTGTCTTGACACACAACGCCAAGTACTCGCAAAAATATTTAGAAACCTTGATTTAGCTAGAGATATACAATTCGATTATGCAGTTCGACCAGGGTCAATAGATTTAACGGGAGTTTTTGACGAGTCTCATCATTCGGAAGAGATTCCCCTCTCAAATGACACAAGTTTTGGAGTAGGATACGCCCCATATTCAGACGTAGAAAAAATAACGCTAGAAGCAGAATACCTCATTAATTCTCCGAGCTTCAAGGATAAATGTAAGGGATCGGGTGAAGATGTTAAGGTAATGGTTGAAAGAAATGATAACAAGGTTGGAATCACCGTTGCGGCTGCAATGGTCAGCAAGTACATCAACGACGTTGATGAGTATATTAACTATACAAATCAAATTAAAGACGCTGTATTAGATTTAGCGGCAAAAATCATCCCAGAACGCGAAGTCACTTGCCAAGTAAATGTAGCAGATATCTTAGAGAAAGAGCTTTTGTTTCTTACCATAACGGGCACATCGGCTGAGGCAGGCGATGACGGCGGAGTAGGGCGTGGAAACAGGTCTAACGGTCTAATAACACCTTGCAGAACTATGAGTTTAGAGGCTGTTTGTGGAAAAAATCCAATTAATCACGTAGGAAAAATCTACAACATTCTAGGAACGGAGATCGCCAGAGAAATTCATAAGAGAGGAGAAGGTGACATTTTAGAGGCACATGTGAAGCTTTTATCCCAAATCGGGCGCCCAATTACGGATCCATGGGTAAACTCAATAGAGTTAATTCCCGCTGAAAATGTAAATTTTGCTAGTATTGAAAAAATCGCAAAAGAAGTTTCTGATGATATGTTAAGCAAGGAATCTCTTATTGATCTAAGGAAGCGATTGATTGCAGGTAAAATACAAGTATTTTAATATATAAGTTTAAATTGGTAAAATTTTTTTGTTCTTTTTTTTTAATTAAATAATAGAACTAAATAGTAAATAATAACTAGAGATTTTTGTATAAAAAATTAAATAAATTAAAATTGATGTGAGTTAAGTCTGGGATTAGAGAAGTGGATAAATCCAGAAGAAACTAAAAAAAAGCCAAAGATAAAAGATGGTCCTAAAAAACCCAAAAAGACTGAATCTAAGTCTAAAGAAATAAAAAGTACAATAGGACCAAAAAATTTATTGAAATTCTACTTAGTATGTCCAAAGGCAAAATGTAAATATCAAAAGACGATAAGAAAGAAAGAGTTAACAGATAAGGATAAAATCTGCCCTAGATGTAAAAGTATAATGAAAATCAAATAAATTTTAATTAGAAATATCTTGTTCTAAAACATCTTTATCTGGAAGGTTCTCTAGATTAAATTGAGCATCACAATTGGGGCATCGGTCTTTCTTTTTACTATATTTCAAGATGAGATAAAGGAAAATTCCCAACCCGCAAGTTAGGACGACAGCGAAACAAAGTATCTCGTGGTAAATATGATCAAAATTTTTCCTTCTTAGTACGACTTTTTGTTCACATGTAGGACAATAAACAATTTTGTTCCCCGTAATAATCAACTGTTTTTTGTTATTTTATATAATTAGATAGGTGAATTGTTAATTTAATTATTTTGTGGTATAATTGAAAAATTCAAAATTAAAGCTAAAAAGCTATTTATTCTTCATTTTTCCACATTATTAAATTTATATTGAAATAAAAAAAAAATGTAATAAACATAGGCTAAATATTATTAATGTTGAATTTTATATCCTTAATAATATTTTTCAAATTATTAATTAAAACAAATTTGATAAGGTTTTAACAATGCCAACATGTTATCACTGCGGAGTTGAAGTTCCTGAAACATTCAACTGTACTAAATGTGGTCAAAATTATTGTTCTTTACATAAAAATCCTATTGATCACGAATGTAATATTGTAATCGAAAGTCAAAATTTGCAACAATATCAACAATCACCTCCTTCTTACGTTGAAAGCTCTCAAATTCCGTTTTCTCAACAAGAGCATGCGTATCAGCAACAATCAACTCCAAGCGAAGTGCGTGGAACAACAGATGGGACTTATACGTGGTATCGACAAGAAAAATCAGTCCCCGAAAACGCTTTTGACCCCGATTCAGGAATCAAATTCAAAGGAATATTGTGGGCTCATAAATCAGAATTAATTCACTTTATAATTGGTTCTGCTCTAATTTTCATCATAGGTTTAATTAATTTTTACGATCCTATGTTGATTAGTTCTGGTTATGGTTGGTCTATATTTATGCTAGCGGGTTTTTATATGACTGCGTTTCTTTTTCACGAATTTGGGCACCGTCAAGTTGCCGTGCATTTTGGTCTACAAACAAAATTCAGACTCCTTACTTTCGGAATGGTATTAACTGTATTTGGTCTAATTTCTGGGTTAATGGGATTGATAACTAATTCACCAGCCTTTCCTTCACTGGCATTGCCTGGAGCCGTTGTTGTTTTAGGGTTAGAAAAAATAGATAGAAAGACAGGTTTATGCAAAGCTGCAGGACCTTTAGTTAATCTTGTGTATGGGTCAATTTTATTAATTGTGTCTTTACTAATTCCAAAAACCTTGTACCCATTAAACTATTTTTTTGGACTTGCTGCTTATCTGAATTACATGTTAGGTGCATTTAATATGATCCCAATAGGGATTCTAGATGGTCAAAATATTTGGAAATGGAAAAAGAAAGTTTATTTAGGCTTAATGGGTTCACTGGGAGTATTGTTAGTTATAACGATTGTTATTATTTATACACCGTTAGGAACAGCCATCTATTTTCCCTAATATTTAACGTTTATTACAGTTTCAAGAGTAAATTTTTTAAAAAAAATTATGAATGATAAAAGTCTTAAGATATTTATAGGTTAAAATTTTACATTAAAAATTTAAAGCTAATAACCCATGACATTTTGCGAACATTGTGGCGAACCGATTAATTATTTACCCTTTAAATGCAAATATTGTGGCGGAGTTTATTGTAAAAAACATAGATTACCAGAAAATCATCAATGTACTTTTGAACTAAAACATGGGCCTATTGTCCCCTTAAATCTGAGAGAAGCCCCTTCAAAAAAAGTTGATTCGCACGGAACTTCAAAAGAATTTAAGAAATATATAAAAAATCAAGAAAAACAAAAACAAAGAACAATAAGACATTACGAAAGTTATGATACTAAAACAACAAAAACCAACAGTATAAAAATCTTAATT
>JAUWHC010000349.1 GCA_030606095.1 Promethearchaeota archaeon
ATAAAAAAGCCTGCATTTGCACAAACTTCAACGGCATCGAAACAAGCTTTTTTAGCGCGTAATCCAGCGTCAACAAATGCTTGCTGTTCCGTTTTAATATCTTCAAGAGTCATTTCTCTTGGAGTACTTTTACTAAATTTACTATATACAGCCGATGGGGCAATTTGTGTTTTACCAATTACAAAAGGCATAGTGTAGGCACCGCCATGATACAATTGAGCACACACTTTTACATCATCTCTGGCATTATGGACAGTTTGTGTTAATTTGGTTAAGGATGGTAAATAATCATCACTGTCAATAGAGATCATCATAGGAATCCCTTTTGCATAAAGGTCTACGTAACATCCTCCTACAATAAGCATTCCAGCACCACCTTTAGCTCTCTCAACATAAAAATCAATTAGCTGTTGACTGACATATCCATCACTCGCCATATTGAGATTAATCGCAGGCATAACTATACGATTTGAAATTGTTATATTTCCAATCTCCAGAGGTTCAAACAATTTAAAGAATTTCATATAAATTTCACATTAATTTAGTTAGATCTAATAATTTTATTAGTTAATAAAATTGATAACAATATAAATTATTAACCTTTGTAGTAGGTTCTAAGCACTATTCACTCTTTTAAAGTAACATTAAAAAGGAAGTAATTTTAGAAAGACAGAATTATCGAAAATAAGAATCAGAACCTCGATCGTCTCGACTCCCCTTCATAAAATGCTCTGCTTGCTTTTTATATGAATCAATCACATGTTCCATTTCTTCAATTTGTTTGTTTAATTCTTCGAAATTCATATTGATGTTGAAATAATCTTTTAAAATTGCAACTAAAGCTTTAGATGCACGAGGGTCCAGTGTCATCATAGGTAAAGGTAATGTTTCTGCTAACAAACACACACCAGGTGCATAGCCCTTGTTTCCCGCCCAAGCAGGTAAAATCCCATTTGCTCCGGCAATAACACCACCTTCCATTAGCTTAGTATTTTCGTGTTTCAAAAAAGAATCAACAACTTCTTGATCCGTTCCACAAACATGCACAAGCGATGTGCCTATCACTCTATCAATGACCATAGCACCAGTGCTGATATACATTTTAATTTTACTATCTGTTATTTTATCCATCTCTTCGCAAAACTTTTGGGAAAAATCAAATACACCTTGTGGGCTCTGAGGTTGATAATTAGCCGATAATATAAAGAAATCTTGTTCTTTTTCTTGTTTTCTTGATTTATAATAAACTTTAGCACTTGGGATTTCCAATTTCCCTTTTTCAACACTAGATTTGGGCGGAAAATCAAAATATTCTATGTCTAAAAATTCTTCAGCACCAATGGAATCTTTTATAGAAGTAATCGCTAACTTTGCCACTAATGCGATCCCTGGCCAACCTATTAATACGATAGGGTTATTAAGATCGTCCGTATTTAATTCAAATTTACGAGTAACATTAAAATTTATAAAAATCACCATTAATTGTCTTAAATTTCGAAATTAAACTGTTCTCCACAATGGGGGCAATATTTCCTTTTAGTTTTCATAAATTGCCCACAGAAGGGGCAATAAAAACCAGATCCTGGTTTATCAACTGCATTCATACTCTTAATTGAACTTGATTCATCGCGATATGGCGTTCCATAACTCTGAGGCGTTTGATAATAAGGAGTTCGGTATTGTACAGATATTTCTTTTCTATTCTTTAAAGATACATAAAGAGAAGTCAATAAACATATAAACAACGGAGCAAAAATCAAATCAACGATATGATATATTAAATCGTATAAAATTATCATACCAAAGTTTCTTGTCGAAGGATTATACCAAGAAGATTTGTATAATTGAACTAAGAAACCGTCAATGAATAAGTGAAAAACGAAATCAATGATCAATATAATTAGATTACTGACTACAAAAACTCCAATTATTTTCCAAAAAGACTTTCTTGCTATTTCTCGCGCATCTTTTATTGGCTGATTGGAATCATCAGAATTATATGTGAAAACATAAAAAATATAATAACCAAATATGATAATACTCGGAATAAAGAGAAGAAAAGATCCTATAGAAATTCCAACTCCTAATAAAAGAATTACGAATATCAATTTTCCATTTATTGCTTTTTTAAACTCGGAGAAAAACTTTGTTTCGTTCCCTATAAATTTGTTATAGAGGTAATTACTAACCAAGCACATAGCTAGTACGTTAAAAATAGTTGTAACAAAACCGTTAATGAACCCGATATATAAAGTCAGAGCTAAATAATCCGTCATAAGATTAAAATCCTCGTTTGTTAGAGCAGAAGGATCCTTATTAAGAAGATTAACAATGTCGGGTGTTATTTGTAGTGATTGCCAAAACAGATCGGCTACTAAAAAATTCTTTATTATTAACGAAATTAGCATAAACAAACCAAGTGGTATAATTAAAGTCAAATAGTTTTTGCCGAAAAATCTAAAGCCTTCAGATAGAACTTCGCTAAAACGTTTATTTGAAAAATTTACCACTCTTGGATAACCATCTGGCATAACTTTTAATATTCTTTTAATTATTTATAATTTTTTAAAAAAATTTAATTATAAGTATATTCATTTAATAACAAGTAGGAATAGTGAAAAATTTAAAAAAAAATAAATATTGATAATAATAATTCATTTAATTACCAATTGGTACAATTAAAGTCAATGTACGCGCAACAACAACCAACTCGCAATATCCCTGGAATTATTTCATACTTAGATTATTTTTCAACCAAAAAATCAGCGTACATAGTATTTTTTAGTTTACCTATCATAATTGGATTTCTATCATTTATTATAAATTCGCTTTATACAAGAATTTGGAATATCTTTTATCTCTCTAACGTATTAATCACGTTCTATATAACAATGGGAGCAGGAATTGCATTATCAATTTTCATTTATTCAAAGCGAGCTCCTATTTTAGCGCCGCCTCCCAAAGGATGGGGGATTCAAATGAATGCTTTTATAACGGGTATAATTGGACTTTCTTTAATAATTGGTCAAATTATTTCAATTTTTCTTATGAATGTTACATTTCAAGAAGTATTTTTTATACTTGGGACAATTCTAGCTTATATTATTTCTTATGTCTTACACTATTCATTTACAACCGTTGGAAAATATGGAAATTTTATTCTGGCATTGATTCAACCCTTAGTAGGAATTACTTTTTTTAGTATTTTCGCATCTCAGCTCCCACTATTATTTTTCTTTAGAGCTATCTTGTTTTTTATGGTATGTGCAATTTTCTTCGCAATTCCCTACGCATGGAATATGTCACAAGTAAGTAATGTATATAGGCAAGCGACAGGTATGGGTGGTTATCCATTTATTAGAGCCTTCGTGCTTTCTATGATGACAGAAGGCAACGATAATATGTTAGAAGGTTTTTTCGATAAAATTGGTATTCTTTCTGATGTCAAGATTCAATATTTAGCAATTCGGGGTAAAAAATCTAAAAAGTTAAA